>JADGRD010000130.1 GCA_017881285.1 Pseudomonadota bacterium
CAAGGCGGACAAGCTGCGCCAGGAATTCGACGCCATCGCCCTGTGTGGCGGCTCGACCGTGCCGCGCGACTTGCCCGTTGCGGGCCGCGCTCTTGCCGGCGTGCACTTCGCCATGGAGTTCCTGACCGCCAACACCAAGCGCGTTCTCGACGGCGAGCAGGCCGACGACGGCTATATCTCGGCCAAAGACAAGAACGTCATCGTCATCGGTGGCGGGGACACCGGCACCGACTGCGTGGGCACATCGCTGCGGCACGGCTGCAAGAGCCTGGTGCAACTCGAGCTGTTGCCGCGTCCGCCGGACGCGCGCGCCGACGACAATCCCTGGCCGCAATGGCCGAAGATCTTCCGCGTCGACTACGCGCAGGAGGAAGCCGCGGAGCTCTTCGGCAACGACCCGCGCGAGTTCCAGGTGCACACCCGGCGCCTGCTCGACGACGGCGCGGGGCGCGTGCAGGGCATCGAGGTCGTGGGGGTGCGTTTCGTCGCGCAGGCCGCCGGCCCGCCCAAGTTAGAGGAAATGCCCGGTACCGTGCGCACCCTGCCGGCCGAGCTCGTGCTCCTGGCGATGGGGTTCGTGGGGCCCGAGAAGGCCGGGCTGCTCGCCGAGCTGGGCGTGAAGCTCGACGGACGTGGCAACGTCGCGACCGACGCGAACAAACAGACCAGCGTCGCCGGCGTCTTCGCCGCCGGCGACATGGCACGTGGCCAGTCGCTGGTCGTGTGGGCCATCGCCGAAGGCCGCGACGCCGCCATCGGCATCGATCGCTTCTTGATGGGCGAGAGCGTGCTGGAGTAGGCGCGTGGGGAGCCGGCCGGCTTTGCCGGCCGCGTACCATCGCGGGAGGGCATGGGAACCCTTTCAGGGTTCCCATGTCAACATCACTACAACACCCTCAGAACCCAGCACTTGAGGTGGCCGGTTTCGGGGACTCCGGCGAGCTCGGGGTGATCGCGGCCGGCGCCCAGGCGGGCGAGGATTTGCACTTGCCGGCCGCTGTCCGCCGTGGCGGTGGCGACCATCTGGTCGAACTGCTCGCGCGACACGCGGCCGGAGCAGGAGCAGGCGACGACCAGTCCGCCGGGCACCGCGAGGCGCAAGCCGCGCAGGATGATCTCGCGGTAGGCGCGCTCGGCCGCGAGGTCGCCGCTCTTGCGCTTGGCGAAGGCGGGCGGATCGAGCACCACCACGTCGAACTTTTCCCCCGCTGCTTCGAGCGAGCGCAGGAGATCGAAGGCATTGGCCTGGCGAACCGTGAGGTTGGCAAGTCCATTGCGAACCGCGTTCGCGCGGGCGCGCTCGACGGCGCCGCTGTCCTCGTCGGTGGCCAGCACTGCGCCGCCCTTGCGCGCGAGCGCCAGCGCGAAGCCACCGTGGTAGGTGAAGGCGTCGAGGCAGCGCGCGCCCTGCGGAGCCAGGGCCGCGACGAGGGCGTGGTTGTCGGCTTGATCGAGAAAGCCGCCGGTCTTGCTGTCGGTGAGCAAGTCGGCGACCAGCCGGTTCTGCCCCAGACGGTATTCGACGAGGGTGGGGCCTGAGCCGATGACCAGCTCGGCGTGCCTGGGCAGACCTTCGAAGTCGCGCGCGGAGCCGTCGTCGCGGATCACCACCAGGCGGGCGCCCAGCAAGCGCGCCGCGGTCTCGGCGATCTCCCGCTTGCGCGCGTCCATGGCCACCGAGGTAGTTTGCAGCACCGCCGCGCCGGCGTAGACGTCGACGATCAGCCCGGGCAAGCCGTCGCTCTCGCCGTGGACGGCGCGAAAGGCGTCGCGGTCGAGGGCAAGCCCGCGGCGAAAGGCGAGGGCATGTGCAAAGCGGTCCTCGACCAGGGTGAGGAGGTCGGGCAGGCCCGGCCCGTCACCCGCCGAGCTCCGCTCGGCGGCCTCTCCCCGCTGCGCGGGGCGAGGCAGGAAGTGGAGAATACGCAGGGCGACCGGCGATTGCGCGGCCCAGGTCGCGACCGCGAGTGGCCGCTTGCGCTCGTCGGTGACCAGGACCACGGCGGGGCCGCCCGCGCGCGCGTCTGTCTCCGGACCGGCGAGTACGTCCTGGCGGTAGATCCAGACCTGGCCGCCGGCGATGCGCGCGCGGCCGCGCGCTCCCACTTTCACCGTCGGCGTCGGGGCGGGGCCCATGGGCCGCCTCAGAACTGCAACGCCACGCCCAAGGTGGCCTCGACGCTGCCCAGGTTGCCGGTGTGGCTGGGGCTGGCGCGGAAGAAACCCATGCCCCAAGCTCCGGCGATTTCCGCGCCGAGACCGAACCAGTCGTAGAGGAAATAGTGGGCGCCCGCGCCGCCGCGGAAGATGAAGCCGGCGGAGCTGCGCGTGCTATCGGGGAACAAGAAGAGAGGGCCGCCGTCGACCCGGACGTGGACCACCAGGGGCAGCCGGGTCTGGAATTTCCAGGCGGCGCCGGCCACGATGTCGACCGAGTTCCCCGTGCCGTCGTTGCACGCGATCTCCTTGCTGCGACAACTGCCCGAGACCACGCCCATCTGAAGGTCGAGCCACGTGACCTGGCCCAGGCGGTAGCCGTAGTCGCCCTGCAGCCGCAGGCCGCTGACGTTGTCGCCGAGGCCGCTGCTGAAGCCGGCGTGGAGGGCCAGTTCGTCGTTCTTGATGAAGGGGTAGGGACCGCGCAGCAGTTCCTCCTCGGCCTGCACGGGGGGGGCGGCGTAGAGGAGGACGACGAAGCTCAACAGGGCACGCAGCGGGGAACGCACGGTCCGCAGTCTATGCCGGCCCGGCCCCAGGTCCAAGAAGCCGCGCATTTCACCACATGGATCCCGCAGTCGCGCGCCGGATTCGTGGCACAATGGCCCGGTCATGTCGCCGGTTCGCCGTCTCGCACGCGCCTGCCTGCCGCTGGTCCTCGCGGGCCTGCTCGGCGCGGGGTGCGCGCGTCCCTACGCCGGGCCCAAGACCCTGGCCGCCCTCGGCGCGGGTCTGCTCGCCGCGGGCGGCACGACTTGGGTGGTCGGGGATCGCGGCCACCACGACAACCTCGCGACCGCCGGCATGGTGACCACCGCGCTCGGCGCCGTGGCCGTCTTTGCCGCGGGCGGTTGGCTGGCCATCGGCGTGGCCTGTGAAGAGGACCCTGATTGCCCGCGCAACGAAGAGTGCCGCGAGATCCCCGCTCCCCCCGGCGGCTACCCCTATCGTCAGTGCATGCCGAGGCAGGGTCCGTAGTATCCTCCCTGCCCATGCGTCCCGACGGCCGAAAACTCGACGAACTGCGGCTGGTCCGCATCACCCCGGACTACAACCGCTACGCCGAAGGCTCGGTGCTCATCGAGTTCGGCGAGACCAAGCTCATCTGCACGGCCAGCGTCGAGAACAAGGTGCCTCCCTTTCTGGAGAAGCAGGGCAAAGGCTGGGTGACGGCGGAGTACGCCATGCTGCCGCGCTCGACGCATACGCGCTCAGGGCGCAACCCCGGTGGTCGTGGGCAAGAGATCCAGCGCCTCATCGGGCGCGCACTGCGGGCCGCGGTGACGACCAAGCTTCTCGGCGAACGGCAGATTACCGTGGATTGCGACGTGATCCAGGCCGACGGCGGCACGCGCACGGCGGCCATTACCGGCGGCTGGGTGGCGTTGGCCCTGGCCGTGCGCCGGCTGGTGGCCAAGGAGAAGCTGCACAAGGATCCCATGCGCCGCGGGGTGTGCGCGGTATCCACCGGCCTCGTCGAGGGCGAGGCGCGGCTCGATCTGGCTTACGCAGAGGATTCCGCCGCCGACGTGGATTTCAACTTCGTGCTCACCGACAACGGCAACTTCGTCGAGATCCAAGGCACCGCCGAAGGCGAGCCGTTCTCGCCGGACGACTACCAGCGGTTGTTGACCCTCGCCAGGAAGGGCGCGGCCGAGCTGTTCGCGCTGCAGAAGAAGGCGCTCGCCGAGGCCAAGCAGCCGTGAAGGTAGTCGTCGCGACCCGCAACCGGCACAAGGTGCGCGAGATCGCGGTGCTGCTCGCCGAGGCGGGGCTGGCTCTCGAGGCCGTGACCATCGACGACGTCGCGCCGGCGGCCGAGCTGGTCGAGAACGAGGACACCTTCGAGGGCAATGCCCTGGCCAAGGCGCGCCAGGCGGCCGTAGCCTGCGGCTTGCCCGCCATCGCCGACGATTCCGGCATCGAGGTGGACGCCCTGGCCCTGGCGCCCGGCGTCCGCTCCGCGCGCTGGGCCGGCGAGCCGTGCGACGACGGACGCAATAATCAGAAGATGCTGCGCGAGATGGCGGACGTGCCGACGGAGAAGCGCACCGCCCGCTACCGCTGCGCCGCCGCCTTCGTCGACCGCGCCCGCGGCGTGGAAATCGTGCGCTCCGGAGCCTGCGAAGGCGTCTTGCTGACCACCCCGCGCGGCAGCGGTGGGTTCGGCTACGACCCGCTCTTTCTCGGCCCGTCTCTCGGGATGACCATGGCCGAGATCGATCTCGCCACGAAGAACCGCCTTTCCCACCGGGCCGCCGCCTTCCGTGCCCTGGCGCAGGCGCTGCGCGAGACGGGCCTCAAAAAGTGACAGCAGGCTGAGCACAGGCGCGGGCTTCTGCTAATATCTGCGCCCTCTCGCCACTCCGTGACGGGGGATCGGGGCGTAGCGCAGTTGGTAGCGCGCTTGCTTTGGGAGCAAGATGTCGTCGGTTCAAATCCGGCCGCCCCGACCAAGAGCCCGAAACTGGATCGGCGGAAATCGCCGTGGTAGCGAGCGCGTTCCGGCTCTTCGGAAGAGCTGAGCGGTCGCGATGAGCTTGATCTTGGCACCTTGATGCCCCTAGGGATGGCAAGCTCGAGGACGTGGCCAAGTCCGCCTGGATTCATGGCGCCGGGTCGGCAATAGTTCCGCCAGTCACAGCGATGCGCCAAGCTGCGCGCTTTCACCCAGAGGTGCTTCCATGGTTTTCCGACATGCTCGACTTCTTGTCACGAACGCTTGCATTGCGCTGGCGGCCCTGGCGTTGGGCTGTTCCGACGGCGGTTCCAACCCACCAGCCGACGCGGCCGTAGACATGGCACTCGGCGAAGCTAACGGGACGATCAACGATGTCGGCGCGGAGGCAGGCTCGGCCGCCAGCTTGACCGGGACTGTGACGGACAGCACGGGCTCCCCGGTGGTCGGCGCCAAAGTGGATGTGGGCGGCCTGTCGGTCTTCTCGGACGCCCAGGGCAAGTACACCCTTGCCAGCCTGGCGCCTGGCGCGGCAGTGGTCAACGTGACCCAGCAATGGTTTCAACCCCTCCAGCAGAACCTGACTCTTGCCGACGGTGCCCCCACGTCTTGGAACGTGCCCCTCATCGAGATGCCGCTCGAAGTCGCCCCGGCGGATCGAGCGCTGGCCAATCTGTACAACCAAACCTTCGACTGGACCAAGCAGACGGTTTCCATCTCGATTGTCGAGACCCCCACCCGGCGCGCCTTCGACAACGCCGTATACTTCCACAACCCGGCGCTCTACCGCGACACCAGCGCCACGGCGCCGCTGACCCCGTCGCCGCAGCCCGTGATCAGGGCAGGAGTCGCCAGCAACTTCACCTTCCCGGTTTTGAGCGGCGCCAACCAGGGCCAGGAGGCGCTGGACCTGAGCACCATCGTGGACTCGATCAAGGACACCCCGCTCGGCCCCACCGAGCCCGTCGACTACATGATGTGGACCCCGATGGTGAACTGGCTCAACGAGTGGGACGCGGCCAAGTCAGTCACCATGAAGGTGGCGGGACTGGCGGTGCGCCAGCAGGGCTGGGGCGGCAACGCCATTCGTCCCCAGGAAATCGAGAAGGTCTTCCTGGATCCAAGTACGGGCCGGCTATGGGTCAAGGTCGTCTTCGAGAACTTCGTGCAGCTTGGTGCTGGTGTCAGCGATGACGACGGCGACGGGCGCAAGGAAATCTACGCCGCCGTGGCCAGCGCGCACTACACCAGCGAAATGGTGAATGTGCTGGTGACCAACTACACCGTGAGCACCTTCTCCACGTACAGTCTCAGCAAGCAGGTCACCAAGAGTCTCAACGAGATCTATTCGACCACGGGCGCGCAGGTCGAGCGCACCATCGGCCAGCCCTTCGCTGTGGCCGGTTTGGGAACCATCACCTACCCGTACATAGTGCTCAAGGACGCGGTTGGGCAGGAAAATGTGTTCTTGGTCGCCCCGGCGCCTTGAAGCGCCCATGACCTGGGCATAGAGTGGCTGCGTGATTCGGCGAGGTTTCCTGCCGGGATTCGTCCTGTTTGGGCTGTTGCTCGGGCCCCAAGCGGTATGGGCCCAACTTCCGCAGGGCTATCTGGTGTGGTCCAGGGGCAATCCCGACGATCCGGCTAGCCGGCAGCTTTACCGGATGACCTTGCCTGCCATGGACGACCAGCACGCCCTGACCAGTGGCGAAGATGTCGAGCCGCGCATCAGCCCTGATGGCAAGTGGATCGCCTACGCCAAGGCCAAGTATCCCGGCGGCTCGGACTACCACGACTTCACCTTGTGGCGGCCCTACATCGTCTCCATCCACGGCGCCACCGCTGGCCGCAAGGAAATCAAGATCGACGACGACGGCGCCTGGCCCAGTTGGAGCGCCAGCGGAGCCTTGTTCTACAACCAGGCCGATGGCACCCAGAGCCGCATCATGCGCGCCGAGCTCGACGACAAGGGAACGGCGACGAAGAGCCGCTGGCTGTCCACCTCGACGCTGTTCTCCGCGTACGTCGAGCTCAACGAGTGTTTTCTGTCGCCCGACGAAAGCTGGTTTGCCGGTCGCACGCGCGGCAACGCCGACCAGAACGGGGTGAGCGCCTTCACCGTGAGCCCGCCGCAGTCGAGCCTGGTGGCGCGGGCCGGCTCCATCGGATGCATGCCCTTCGTCGCGCCCAGCGGCACCTTCGCCATCATCGCGGGCGCGGGGCTGGGCATCCGCTGGGGGCAAAGCCCGTTCTTCACCAACCGTATCGAGGATCAGCTGCTCATCCCGCCGCTCACGACGGCCCACCTGGCCTACCACCCCGGTATTTCTTCCGACGAGAAGTGGGTGCTGGACGCCCAGGGCACCGACACCGACCACAATTCCGGCCGCTACGACCTGTACCTTCACACGCTGGACACGGCCACCATGACCGCCGGCACGGGTCAGGCCTTGACTGCCGATGGCTTCAACGGCTGGCCGCACCTGTGGGTGGGACCGCCGAGCGCGCCGCCCCTGCCCCAACCGGCCATCGTCGATTTCCATGCCTCCATCTACACGATAACGCCCGGCGAGACGGCGCCCCTGACCTGGAGCACGTTCGGGGCGGACATCGTTTCCCTCGCGGGCGCACCCGTGGCCGCCGACGGCACCCTGGCCGTCCAGCCCGCGATGACGACGGCCTATACGCTGGTCGCGCAAAGCTCGCAAGTCAGCGACAGCGACACGCGCACGGTCACCATCGCCGTGAACCCCAGTCCCTTGCCAGTCAGCATCGATCTCTTTGCTGCCACTCCAGCGCGCATCACCAAGGGCACCAGCGCGATTCTGAGCTGGCAGGTCAGCAACGCTACCACCCTGAGCTTGGATGGCGTGAGCGTGACGCCTAGGGGATCGATCGAAGCGACCCCGCTGGCCACGACGACCTACGTGCTGAGCGCCAACGGCCAGATTGACACGGCGACCGCACCGGTCACCTTGATCGTCGACGAGCCCAAGAGCAAATTGCTGCCCGATCGCGGCGGTTTCGTGTGCAGCCTGGGAGCTCTGCGCGCCAGCGACAGCCGCGGTTGGATTCTGCTCTTGGGACTGGCAGGCGTGGCGATCTGGCGCCGGCATCGATCGCGGCGGTAGCGCCCAATGACCGACCTCGATCCGAGGACACCTAACGATAGTGTGCTTGCCTGGGCCGTCTCGGTGCTGGCGGCCATGGCAACGGCGTACGCCGCCTGTTTCGCCGTGATGGACACCGACATCTGGTGGCACCTGGCGGCTGGGCGCGTGATGGTCGAGGAGCGGCGGTGGATCTTCGCCGATCCCTTCGCCGCCGATACCCTGGGGCGCCCGTGGGTGGACGTTCACTGGTTGTTCCAAGTGCTCGTGTATCTCTTGCATCGCTGGGGAGGGATCGCGGGCCTGGTGGTGGCGAAGATCGCGCTCGTCGGTCTAGGGGTTGGCCTCGGTGTGCGCTCTCTGTGCACGCGGCTTCCGCGCCCGTTGTGGTTGCCCGCCGCGCTCACGGTCGTGGCCATGCTCTACCCCGCGCGCCACCTGATGCT
>JADGRD010000131.1 GCA_017881285.1 Pseudomonadota bacterium
ACCCTGCTTTCCCAGGCGGATCGAGCGCGCGCGGGTCGCCGCACGGCAATACCTCGAACATTTTCCGCGCGGAGCCCAAGCCGACTTGGCCAGGTCGCTCGTAGAGGCCTCTGAGTCGCCTGCTCCATGAAGCAAACCCACTTGCTCCTGACCTTGGCCGCCCTCCCCGCGTGCTCGAGCGGCAGCGGGACGACGATTGCGGACGCGAGCCCCGCCACCCGTGGATGGTTCCGGCGGCGCCCCCCTCGCCACGTGGCCTACGTGAACTGCCAGATGGGAAGCCACATCGATCCCAAGGGCTGGCTGGTGGCGTCGAGCGCGATGCCACCGCGGCGCAGATGCGTGATGTGACGGTGGTCCTCGGCAGCTGGAATCCCAAGCAGTAAGGTACCTCGACCCACAGGAGCTCCCCGCAATGAAGTCAGGAAGACCACGTACGAATGGCTTCTGTGCGTGCATGACCGCACCGCTCGTGCTCGCTTTGTTGTCAGCGTGCGGGGGCCTCGCGAGGAGGGCGCCGGACGCTGCGCAGGAAAGTCCCGACGCAGCCGCGGGCAACACCATGGTGGGGGACAGTGCCGAAGCGCTCGCGCCCAGGCCGGACGTCGCCGACGCACCTGCCCCGACCGTCGACACGCGGCCGCCGGACACCCGGCCGGTGGACGTGGTTGCCAAGAGCTACCCGACGTCGTGCGACGACATCGGGACCGAGCCGGTGATTCCGCCCGCGTGTGCGACGGTGCTCGCCACCAAGGTAGTCGTGCCGGGGGACGCCACGACAGACAGCGACGAGAACGCTCTCGACACCCGTACCATCCAGGCGGCCATCGACGGCTGCCCGGCGGGCCAGTCGGTGAAACTGGCGGCCGATGAGAGCAAGAATGCGTTTCTGGTCGGGACGGTGCAGCTCAAGACCGGCGTGACCGTGTGGATCGACGCCGGTGTCACGGTGTACGCCTCGCGCAATCCGCGCAACTTCGACGCTAAAGCCGGCTCCGGGCTGTGTGGAACGGATACCAGCAACAGTGCGTGCTCGGGCGTTTTCAACATCACCGCAAAGAACGACACCGGCCTCATGGGCGCGGGCACCGTGGACGGGCAGGGCGGAAAGCCGGTGCTCGGCTCGACCTCGACCTGGTGGCAGCTCAACACCGCCGCCAGCGGCGGCTTGGCGGCGCCCCGCCTGGTTTCGGCCAACATGGGCAATGGCCTGACCATCCAGGGGCTGCGTTTCCAGAATTCGGGCAAGTTCCACATCGTCCCCTCGGGCATCCGCGGCTTCACCATCTGGGGCATCACCATCATCACCGATCCGGCCTCGCCCAACACCGACGGCGTCGATCCCGACGGCTCCACCGACGGGGTGATCGCATACTGCACGATCTCCACGGGGGACGACAACATCGCCATCAAGGGCGACGGCCCCATGGTCGTCGACAATCTGGTCATCGCCCACAACCACTTCGGCAAGGGCCATGGTATGTCCATCGGCAGCGAGACCAACGTGGGGGTGAAGAACGTCAAGGTCTGCGATCTGTCACTCGACGGCACCAAGTACGGGATCCGCATCAAATCCGACGTCAGTCGCGGTGGGCTGGTGCAAGGGATCAGCTACACCGATGTGTGCATGCGCAACGTCTCGCAACCGCTGGTCTTCAATCCCTTCTACACGAGCGGCGCAACGGGTACGTTGATCCCCGATTTCCAGGACATCACCTTGACCAACGTGCACGTGCTCGGCGGCGGCAGCTTGCGCATATCCGGCTACGACGCCAGTCACCCCCTCACGCTGGCCATGGACAATGTCGTGTTCGATACGCCACCCACCATCAATGCCTCCAACGCGGCGATTGCGTTGGGCCCCAACCCGGTCAGCATTCTGCCCACCGGAACCGGGGTCACGGTGACCGACAACCTGACCGGAGCGGCAGCGCCACGCGACTGCAGCAGCGCCTGGGTCCCATTCAACTGAGGAGAAAGCGATGCGCCGACAACGAACCTTGGGCGAGATTCTTCGCACCTGCGGCCTGCTGACCTTGGCAGTCGGCC
Organism: Pseudomonadota bacterium; assembly: GCA_017881285.1. Classification (GTDB taxonomy): domain Bacteria; phylum Myxococcota_A; class Polyangia; order Fen-1088; family Fen-1088; genus Fen-1118. The sequence goes on from JADGRD010000131.1 coordinate 2,050, forward strand.
TGGGCGCATGCGACAACGACACGAAGAAGACCGCGGATGCCTCGGCAACACCAGACACGGCCAAGGCGCCGGACCTCGCGCTGACCCCTGATGCCCCTCATCAGCCAGACACCAAGCCGGACCTCGGCGACATTGGTGCGGACGCACCTGTCGATGTGCCAGACGCCTCGGACGCTCCGGTAGCCGATACCTTGCCCGACGCCGATGCTGCGGACGCCGGCATCGTGTGCCCGCCGCTCCCCACCGCCGTGGTTCCCAGCGGAACCGCGCCCATGCAAGACCCCGGCCCCGCCGCCGCATCGACCCCGACCCGCCCCCAGCTTTCCGCCGCGCTGGCCGACAGCGACTACACCATTGCCAAGGCACTTGCCCAGGGCGGTGCCATGACCGGTCCGCCCGTGCCGAGCGCGGTGGCGGTGGATGGCGGAACCGACGACATCGACGCTGGTGCTGTCGACGCTGGCAGCGCCGGCCTCGATGCTGGAAGCTCCACCGATGCCGTAACGACCGTCACCTATGCCCTGAACGACGACTGGAATCCCGTTGCCAACGGCATCGGCGACGTCGGCACATTCAACCCGCTGTTCACCGTCGCCAGCGACGGCAGCGGCACCCACACCACCATCAACCAGGCCATCAACGATGCCGTTCCCCAGGTCCAGTGCGGGCGCGTCTACATCCGCATCAAAGCGGGCACCTACCGCGAAAAGGTGGTTGTCCCCAGCAAGAGCACGGCCGCGATGCTCACCCTGTACAGCACCGAGAGCGACGCCTCGAAAACGGTCATCGTGAACGGGACCGGGCTGGTCGGGCTGTCGGCCTCCGCGACGATGACCGTGAATGCCAAGACGGGCTTCCAGATGAAGAACATCACCGTGGCCAACGACTTCGCGGAAGATCCCGCCTCCACCGCCGATCAAAGCGCCGTCGCGCTGCTCAACCAGTGCGATCGCGCGCAGTACGAAAACGTGCGCATTCTCGGCAACATCGCGTCGCTGTATGTGAAATCCGTGGATACCTCGACGGCGGGCCGCTCCTATTTCCGCGACTGCTACATCGAAGGCGACCAGGACATCATCACTGGACGCGGCGTCGCGGTCTTCGATCACACCGAGATCAAATTCCTCACCAGCCGTCAACCCACGGGCGGGGTCATTGCCAATCCCAGCACCGTGCTCAATAGCCGCTATGGCTTCCTGTTCGTCAGCTGCAACTTCACGGCAGACGCCGGCGCCAGCGGGATCGCCCTCGGCCACCAGTGGTGGGAAAGCAGCAACAACTCGGCCGTCGGCAAGGTTATCGTGCGCAACTCCACGCTGGGTGGCCACATCGCCGCCGCGCCCTGGGCGCCCTCGACCACCCGCACCGCCACGCCCAAGGATCCCTCTGGAACCACGCCGGTCACCCTCTACACCTCCGACGACTTCTACCCCGCCGGCACGGGCCCCTCGCCCGCCGAAATCTACCTCGGCGAGTACGGCAACATCGGGCCGGGCGCGGCGTCCCCGTAAGGCAGGATGCGAGGCTCGGCCGCGGCCTAGGCCACGAATTGCCAGGGCTGCAGCAGCACCTGCTGATCTTCGGGCAGCCATTGACCGACGCCGCCACCGGGTCGTCGGACTCGATGCCTGCGCGCCCGGTTCAACCTCCCGATCGCCGCCGTCGAGAAGCGAGAAGACCAGCGGCCAGGGCCAAGATGGCCAACGCGTCCCAGCCACGACCGCGCTCGCCAGCCGAGCGCCGATGCGCGAGGTGGCAAGAGCAGCCGTTGCTCGAAGAGGCGGCCGGTCCGCTCGAGGAGGAGCTGGTCGTGCCGCCGCTGCCGCCGGCGCTCGCGACGGTTGTCGAGGTCGTGCCGCCACTGCCACCCGCGCTCGTCACGGCTGTCGAGGTCGCGCCGCCGGTACCAACCTGGCCACCCGATCCGGGCACACCGCCGCTGCCCGCGACTCCGCCGGTGCTCGTCGCATCGGCCCGGCGGTTGTCGGTGGGGGTGTCGTTGCGAGGATTCGCATCGTTGGTGGTCACCGGGCCCGTGTCTGGCGCCGCGCTGTCGATTGTCCCGCCGTCGGCGGAGGTGCCGGCGTTGGCCGTGGCGTGCAGGAAGCACGCGGCGGTGCCGTTCGCGCAGCTCCGCCGGTTCGCGCTGTTCTGCTCGACGAAGGTGACGGTCGCGTTGGTGTTGACCACGTCGATCACCGCGACATGGCCCGTGGTCGCATCCGCGCCGCAGGATCCAGGGGCAAACACCATCAGATCGCCGTGCACCGGCGTCGTGGTCTTGACCAGGCCGCTGGGAATCGTGCCATCGCACCAGGTCCCGGCGTTGCCGTTCGGCACGCTCTGCACGTTCCACTTGAAGTAGAGATAGCGATGCGCCCATTCCGTGCACTGGTAGCCACCGCTGCCCTGCGTCCGCACCCAACCCGTGCCGCCCGAGGCGGTGGTGGTGTCGACGCCGTTGTTGGAGTAGATACTGCTGCTACTCGAGGCCGTGCACTGCGAGTAGGCGGGAAACCCGTCGATGAAGCGGTTGCTCGGAACCGTCTCGTCACAGATGTTCGCTGCCCCACTCGCTCGGCAGACGCCAAGCACAAGCAGAAACGCGCCGAGCTTGACTGACAACCGCGCAAGTCGCATGGTGCCCCCGCAGCATGGAATCATACGACGTTCGCACCCCCACCCAAGGGAGATTCGAGCCTTGAGCGGCGCCGAGATCTTCGGTCTGGCGGGCTGGTGAGGCCGTCACCCTCGGGACTGCGTGCATTCCGTCGGGCGCAGGACTCACGCCCGGTGCTCCGGGGCCACCCGCCAGCCCTCGCACCCGCTCCCATCCGCGCCTACATAGGACGAGAAGGTAGACCCTGTCCTCTTGTGGCCCATCGCGGTGCATTGAGTTCTTTTTATACTAGGTATGAGAGAGTACAATTCAAACTCTGTGGAAGTCCCTCTACTCTTCGCCCCAGGAGCGAATCTATGCCGAATGGAAAATGGTCCCATATCCTAGCCTCGCTGGTTCTGCCTTGCGCGTTCACTCTGGCTGCCGGCTGTCAGAGCGGTGGCTCCGTCGGCGTCACCCAAGACGACAGCGGAACCGGCAAGCGGGATGCTCCCGGATCGCCCTTCTTCACTTTCCCGGATGGCGGCATCTCGACCCAGCCCGACGGAGGCGGGTGCGGGCTCATCACCAGTTGTATCACCGCGGGCGGCCGGTATTGCGGCAACATCGGCGACGGCTGCACGGGCAACCTCTACTGCGGCTCCTGTCCTTCGGGTCAGACTTGCGTCGGCCATGTGTGCACGGCGGGCAACCTCGACGGCGGCACCCTCACGTCCTGCACTCCAACCGGCGGGCAGTACTGTGGCGACATCGGTGATGGCGCGGGCGGCAAGCTGGCGTGCGGCGCCTGCACCACGGCCGGCTGGATCTGCACCAAAGGCTTGTGTACCGGCGACCCGGCCATCTGTACGCCGAAGGCCTGCGAAACCTCGACCGGCAAGTACTGCGGCACCATCGGTGACGATTGCGGCCACGCCAAGGAGTGCGGCGGCTGCGCGGCCGATCAGGTCTGTACGAACAACCAGTGCGTGCCCGCAATTTGCACGGCGCTCACCTGCAACCCCGCCGGCGGCCAGTACTGCGGCGGCCTGCTCGGCGATGGCTGCGGCGGCTCCCTCCCCTGTGGCGACTGCACCACGGCCGGCTGGACATGCCTGGATCACTTATGCAAGGGCGGTCCCACGTGTTCCCGCACAGCGTGCGGAACGGGCGCAGGGAAATACTGCGGTACCATCGGCGACGGCTGCGGCGGCAGCAGCGTGTGTGGCGACTGCACCGCCGGAGAAACCTGCAAGAACAACCAGTGCGTGAAGACGATATGCACGGCGCTCACCTGCAAGCCCACGGGCGGCCAGTACTGCGGCGCGGTCGGCGATGGCTGCGGCGGCACCCTCGATTGCAACGCCCCCTGCCCGACCGGCTGGGTCTGCGCGAACAATCTCTGTGTCGGCGGAGTCACCTGCAACCGGCTCACCGTCTGCACCAACGGCACCCACTTCAACTACTGCGGGAACATCGGTGACGGCTGCGGCGGCACCCTGCCATGTGGCGCCGACTGCGCCACCTTACAGGTCTGTGACACCACGACGGGTTTGTGCAAGGGCGACGCGACTTGCATCCCCGCGACCTGCGACAACGGCACGCTCTTCAACTACTGCGGCGATGTCGGCGACGGCTGCGGCGGTACCCTCCACTGTGGCATGGACTGCAGCGCCCACCAGGTGTGCGACAACACGACCGGCCTGTGCAAGGGTGACGCGACCTGCGCCCCCGTCGTCTGTGAAAACGGCACCGCTTTCAACTACTGTGGCGAATCGGGCGATGGCTGCGGCGGCGCCCTCCACTGTGGCGCCGACTGCACCGCGAGGCAAGTGTGCGGTTCGGACGGGGTGTGCAAGGGCGACGCGACCTGCGTCGCCGTTACTTGCGACAATGGTACGCCGTTCAGCTACTGCGGGAACATCGGCGACGGTTGCGGCGGCCGGTTGACCTGCGGCACGCGCTGTGGGACCAACCAGGTGTGCGGCGTGGATGGTCTGTGCAAGGGTGACGCGAACTGTGTTGCCAGGTCGTGCGACAACGGGACGGACTTCAAGTACTGCGGCAAGGTCGGCGACGGTTGCGGTGGAGCGCTGCTCTGCAGCTCGAACTGCGGCACCGGAAAGATCTGCGATGTCACCGCCGGCCTGTGCAAGGGCGACAGCACCTGCGCGCGGCTGACCTCGTGCACGAATGGCACGGACTACAACTACTGCGGCAACATCGGTGACAGCTGCGGCGGTAGTCTGCTGTGCACCACCAATTGCGGCACGGGCAAGGTGTGCAACACCGCGACTGGGCTGTGCCATGGCGACGCGAGTTGCGTGCCCATCCAATGCAAGGCCGCAAATGGCGGACAGTACTGCGGCGGCACCGTCGGCGATGCTTGCGGAGGTTCGCTCACCTGCAACGGGGCCTGCCCGACCGGCACCAAGTGCAGCAATCATGTCTGCGTGTGCGATGGCAGCCTCATCTGCCAGGTCGCGAAGTGCGATGCCGGCTCGACCACCATCAGCGGCAAGGTCTACGACCCCGCCGGTCTGAACGCGATCTACAACGTCATGGTCTATATCCCCAACTCGACTCTCGCGGCCGTCCCCCACGGCGCGACCTGCGACCAGTGCGGCACGCCGTCGGGAGATCCCATCACCGCGGCGCTCACGGGCACCGACGGCTCGTTCACCCTGACCAACGCGCCGAACGGCACCAATATCCCCCTGGTCATGCAGATTGGGAAGTGGCGCCGCCAGATCAAGATCCCGACCGTGAACCCCTGCCAGAACAACGTCGTGGACGCCGCTCTCACCCGGCTGCCCAGGAATCAGAACGACGGCGACACGGGCACGGTGTCCTTGCCCAAGATGGCACTGGCCGCAGGCTCGGCCGATCGCTTGCAGTGCCTCCTGATGCGCATGGGGGTCGACACCTCGGAATTCACCAGCCCGGGCGGCAGCGGCAGCATCAGCATGTACAAGGAATCACGGGACTCGGGCCGGTGCGTGGGGTTCGATGGCACGAGCACGACCTATCCGGACGCGACCACGAACCTCTGGGACACCCAGGCCCACTTGAACCAGTACGACATGCTGGTGCTCAACTGCGGCGGAAACATGAGCCATGCCGATCCGACCAACGACAATACCTTCATTTCGCATCCCGGCGCCGTCGACCGCATGGAGGCGTATGTCAACGCCGGGGGCCGCGTCTTCGTCGAACACTACATGTGGGCCTGGATTCGCTCGTTCACGAACTACACCTCGACCTTTGGCGACGTCGCGACCTGGACCGCGCAAACCGGCAACACCATCGGCAGCAACCCGCGCGATACGCTCATCGACCAGTCGTTCCCCAAGGGCATTGCCTTTGCCGAGTGGTTGCTCAGCGCGGGCGCGACGACCACCGCAGGACACTTGACGATCTCCAGCCAAGTGAAACCCACGACCATCGATCAGATCAATCCGCCCGCGCAGCGCTGGATCTACGAGCCGGCCAATTCCTCCCAGCCGACCGGCGCCGCGCAATACACCCACTACCTGAGCTTCAACGCGCCCGTCGGTGCGGCC
>JADGRD010000132.1 GCA_017881285.1 Pseudomonadota bacterium
CTGCCTTTTCCCCGCCTCGACCTGCATAGCCGGGCGCGCGGCCGAGTTTGCGGCCGAGTATCAGGCCGCGCTGGCCAACTTCCGCGACTTCATCCCCGGCAACGCGGATGCCTGCCTGGCCAAGGTCAAGGACGTCTACGGCAAGATCGAGCAAGGCGCGGTGGCGCTCAAGGCGGCCGACTATCAGGCGATGCAATCGATCTGCGCCGACGTCTACCGTGGCGCCAGCGCCGCCTTGGGGCCGTGCGCACTCGACGCCGATTGCCTCGACAACCTCATCTGCGACAAGGCCTACTGCGCGACGCGCAAGCCGGTTGCGGCCGGCGCCCTGTGCGGCAACCCGGGCGAGCTTTGCCCGAGCGGATTCTATTGTACGAACGCCACCGGCCCGTCGATCTGCACGTCCAAGATCACGTTGCAAGGCTATTGCGCCACGAGCCCGTGCCAGGAGAACCTGCGGTGTCTGGGCGGCTACTGCGTGGCTCGCCTGGGCATCGGCGAGCCGTGCGCGAGCGATGGTGACTGCAGCGGCGACTTCTGCGAGCCCTACGCCAAGAAGTGCGCCGAGGACATCCGCTTCGCCAACGGCAGCGCCGCGTGCATCGCCATGAGCAACTGAGCGGGCGACCGCCGCCTGTCGAGGCTTGAACACTCGGCGGTCGAGGTTCGACAGTTCTGGTCGCTATTGAGGCGACCTTCTCCCGCCGCGGCTTCGCCGCGTCGGCCTCTCCCTGCTTCGCAGGGCGAGGCGTATGGCGGTTGCGCCGCCAAGCGAAGCTTCGCGCGCCGGCCTCCCTGGTTCGCAGGGCGTCCTTCAAAAGAAGAACTACTCGAATTCGATCAGGTATACGCACAGCTCGACCCTACGAACGATTCAGGAGATCTTCGGCGTGACCCCGTTGCTCCGTGACGCCGCAGAGGCCACGAGCCTCTCGGATCTTTTCTCGACCTACCCGTAACTGCTTGGAGGCGTCGAGCGCGCCTGTCGGGCTCGCTCGGCGGCGATGCCGTGCGCGCCACTGGCCGCGGCCGGGAGGTCGCCACCCGCGCGGCCTTGAAAACGCTGGCGGCCGTCTGCGCCCCCAGGCTCTCCGAGGCCCTGGGCGCTGAGCCCTGAGGGACACCGCATGGATATTTCCGCCAAGGAGAAGGGACGCGTCGTGCGGTCGTGGACTCTCTCTCTGGGCACGGAGCTCGACAAAGGGCAGCCGCGCGCCGCATAGGCGTCTTGACCGGTAGGCGAGCGACGGCCAGGTACTCCCATGGCGCCGCGACGGCGGGCGCGGGTCAGTCGGTCACGCCAGCGTGACCGCGTTGGCTACGGCGCCGTGGGGAGCATCGCGATCCAGTCCGACACCGTGGCGTATTCCGGGCTGTCGGGGGGCAGCCGGATGTCCCCGGGATGCGCGTCGCCTCCGCCCGCGCGGATCAAGAGCTCGCTGCCGGCGGGATCGCCCGGGGTCACCAGGGCCACGACCATGGCGCGATCCACGCGGCCATTGCCCGTGAGCACCAGGCGGCTGGTTTTCGCATCCCCCCCGACCGCATGGCAGTCCGCACAGCGCATGAGCAGGACGGGATAGACCTGTGCTTCGAACATCAGGTCCTTGACCACGGTGGAGGCGGCGTCCTGGCCGCCGCCGCCGTCGATGGGCGCAGGTCCGCGGTGGAAATCCGCGCAGCTCAAGATCACCCACCCCAAGCCAGCCACGACCAGCGCCGCCGGTGCGAGGTCGAGAAAGCCAAGCCACTTCCTAGAACGCATAGGACACCGTCAGCCGTAGCAGATCATTCGGGTGCTCGTCGACCTTCTCGAGGTTCCAGAAGTAGGCGAGGCTGACCTGGGCGCCTCCGTACTCGGCCACGAGCGCCAGATTGTGGTGCGAGCCATCGTTCGCGGTCGCCCGGCTCGCGTCGTAGAAGAGGCCTTTGCGATTGTCGAAGGTCGCAAGGCCGCTGCGCGCCTGCAGGTAGAGCCAATCCCAGAAGTAGGCGCGTAGCCAGACGTAATCGGCAAAGTGGAAGTAGTAGCCCGCGTCCGCCACGGCGTCGGCGCGCCCGAAGCTCTCGTCCGCCCAGACGACCGCACGCAGGGCGCCCACGCCCAGGGCGAGGTGCCGCAGGATCGACCATTGCGGCCGCCACAGGGTCAGGTCCACGGCCTGCATGATCAGCTGGCGACCCCAGTGCAGGGGATTCCAGTAGAACGAGTAGTAGAGCGAGAGCGGCCCGTAGGAAAGCGCCAAGCGGTTCCCCACCCCCACGCGGGCGCCGTCGTACGCGATGAGATCCCGCTGCAGGTTCAGCACCTCGTCGCGCGCGGGCAAGTCGAACCCCTGCACCAAGTAGGCCTCGTCGGCGACCGAGAGCCCGCCAAAGGCGCGACTTGCGCGCACGCCCCCGCCCAGGGACGACCACACCACGGGCAGCACCGGCTGGTCAATGCCGCTCAGGCCGCCGTAGCTCTTGTGAAACAACGGGTCCGGGCCGAACGGCACCAGGATCTTTCCGGCGTGCGCCGACACGCGCCAGCGTGAGTCGCTGCTCGTCACCCGGAGGGTCAGCTCGTAGAAGTACAGTCCCAGAAGCTCGGCGTTGAACCCCACCGGGATGTCCTTGCCCTGGCGAGTGAGAAAGAGAAACCGGTGGTAGCTGCGGAACGCGTTGCGGCCGCTGGTCAAACCGTCGGAGCGATTCTCGCGCTCGTAGGCTGCATCGAAGAGGCCGCCCAAGCGGATCCCGCCCGGGAAGACGAGGGCCTGCGCTTCCGGCTCGTCGGGGGCTTCCTTCCCGGCCACCTTCGGTGCGGCCGGCGCGGAGTCGGACGTGACCGCGGCGGGCGGAGGGGTGTCCGTGGTGGTCGGCGGGGCTGCGGCGCTCGGGGCCGCAGCGGCGGCCACTGCGCTGCTGGCGCGAGCTTCGGCTGCCGCGGACGCTCCGGGCGAGGCGACGGCGATCGCCAGCAACACCAAGCCGAGGCCCGCAGTCTTGTTTACGGGGTGTGGCATGAGGTCTTGCAGTTCGCGCGCGCCCCACTGGCCGGCGGCGCGGTTCGTCCGTCGTGGCAGGCGCCGCAGAATCGGCCCTCGTCCATGTCGTCGTGGGTGAAGCCCTTGCGGGCACGCGGGAAGATGGTGGGGTGGCAGGCGACGCACTGATACTGCTCGTGCCGCCAGTGCGAGAACATGCCCGCGCCGGGCGGGTCGAGCTTGGCGTGGTCCTTGACGATGGGGATGCGCACCTGCGCCGGAACCGCCCACACGGATGCTGATGCCACCACGATTCCCAGGCAGGCGAGGACGAACGGGTGTCTCCGGAGCCAAGCGGGCGCCCCCGTCATGCGGCCTAGATTCGTGTCATGGAGCATGCAGCGCTCTTTTTTCTCTCCGATGCGAACGACGACGTCAACTGCTGATTGCTGGAGATTGGAGCTAGGGTCCGACCTATTGACCGTCGCCCAGATCGATTTCCGTGACAAGATCCTCCCCCGCCGGCAAGCGAGTATCGCCGCCAGGTATGACTCGCCGCGACTCTGCCCAATGCGGCTGGTTCGATCTCGCTGCGACCGCGCGCGCGGTTCTGGACCGCTTTGCTCGAAGGTCAGTTGGTCACGCGATCGCCACCGCTACACTCAAGGCCGCGGACGCGCCCCGCGTGCGCATTCGCAACGCCGGCTCCGGGCTGCTGGTGGCCGATGCTCTGCTACTGGAATCCCAGGCGCGCTGGAACGACGGCAGCGCGGTCACCAGCGTAACGCTGGATCCGATGAACGCCATCGTGCTCCACCGCACCGCGGGCGGCTGTCCGTAGGGCCGCCTCGCAAGCAGCGCCGCGATCGCCGTCAGGCAACCGCGGGCGGCCCCTTGCCGAGAAGTCTCCTTCATGGAGGCAGCGGGTCGCAATTCCATCAAGTTTCGACCGTCGCCTTGGCCCCATCCCGCCCTCTTTCCGCGCAGCAGACCCACCCGGACATTTCGATCCGGATTCGGTCGTTGCCAAACAATGTCCAATTCGCACGACCGCAGCGAATGTTGAGAATCCGCGAGGAATTCGACTCGTAACCAGACGTGGCACCGCCCTGGCTGCCCTGGCACGTGGATTGCGTGTGCCTGGCGCATGAGGAATCCTTCTGTCACGAACTCGCGATTGCCGTGGCTGATCTTTGGGCTGCTCGCAGCTTGTAACTCCGGGCTGCGACTTGGAGCCGACGGGGGGCAGGTGGACCTCGGGGCCACGGGCGGCTCGCAGCCTTCGACGACAGCGCCGCCCACTGGCGGCACCGGCGGCGGGGGAACGGGTGGCACTCTCGGCGCGGGCGGCGTTCCGTCCGGCGTCATTCCAGATTCGGGAACGGGGGGCAGCGCGGGTGCGCCGGGCAATGCGGGAACAGGGGGCGCCAACGTGAACGTTCGCGTGTGCCCGAATTTCCCCACTGGGTCCCTCTGCTACACATGTGATCCCCTGCCCGCTGGCCGCACCGACGGTTGTCCGCCCGCGACCACTTTTTGCAGCAACGAGTTCGATCCGAATGCTGCTATTCGTTACCCGGCCGGCTGCACTGTCAAATACGGGCAGTACTATGTCCCCTACTACCCAGACCAATTGCAATCTGCCTACTGCGATGGGACCGGGTGGAAGTGTCTCTTGTAGCCGACCGCCGGCGCTCGGTCTCGGGTAGAGGGATAGCTCTCGTTCGTGGGCGATTAGAAGGAAAGTGACAAGAGAGGCACTTTCACGGCGTATCCCGAGGGGGCGGCGGAGTAAGATGGTCCATGCACAGGCGGTGATGGCATACGCGAGAATTGGTAACGATCAACCGCCGCGGCCTCGGCCTCGCTTTGCCTAGCCATAGCGACGACGCCGCCAATCCCGAGAGGCAGGCCCAAGCCGGCGGACATGGCAATGACGACCAGACCAAGCATGATGCGATCACCAGCGACGCTGTAGCCGCCGCCCTCCCTTTGGAATGACGTCGAAATGAGGAGGTAGCTGGTGATAGCCCCGACGCCAAAGATGCTGAACCCGACGGCGGTGTGAGTCTTGCCCCTATGCTTGCGGCTCATGCGTGCATCTGCCGCGGCGACGGCGAAGGGTATCAAGCTTGGATCGCGCTGAAGGTGCTGCCAGATCACCGGGCGCGGCTCGCCGAAGAGCTCTGCGAGGGCAATGAACTGCTCGGTTGAAATCGCCGGCTCGTCGGAGCGTGGCCCGGATTGCCCAGGACTTGCGTTGCCTTCGCTGCGCGAGCGCGGCTGCTCGTCCGCGCGGGCTGCCTGAGAAGGACAGACCAGAGTGACGAGGCAGCAAGCAAGGGCTAGGAATCGCCAGGGCGAGCTGGTCATCTCTCTCGACGATAGCGCACATGGTCGCGCGTCTCAACCTTGCGGTTTCGCCGTACACACAGGCGAGAGCTACCTTGTTCGTTCTGTTCCCAGGCATGGTTGCGAATGGGCGCGCCATACTCAAGACGTGGTCGTGGACGCTGGATAGTCATCTTAGCGCGACCAGGAAAGGCTGGTCCGAAAGGAGTGAATCATGCGATGAATTCATGAATTTCGGTATGTCTGCCACCGACCGCGGCCAGCCTGGACCGGGACATGGGCGGTCCGGCTTGTGAACCAGACGTCAACTTCTCAGACACGCTCTGAGAGAATCTCAGCGACGATTTTCCGAATGGTGCGGGTAAAAAGGCGCCTTGTTTCGTCTATGCCAAGAAAGTACGATTCGATCCCCCCCAATAGGAGGTGTTGTCTATGGCGACGAACAGCAGCCGTGCATTGGTCCTGAGGACCGACCAGAACCTGTCTCGGAGGCGACTCCCAGGGGTCGTCCTCTCGGTGGCCGTCGCCGTCGCGTCTGTGCTCGGATGCGGCTCCGACAGGGGTTCATCAACGAGTAACGGTGCAGGCGGAACCGTCGGCGCAGGCGGAGCGACGCAGCCGGTTTCGGCCGGGGGTACGACCGCGTCGGGCAGTGGCGGGATGACCGCAGCCGGCGGGGTGACGGGGTTCGGCGGCCGCGTCGGTGCCGGAGGCACGAGCGGCGCGGGCGGCGCAACCGGGAACGGCGGCGCAACCGGCACGGGCGGCGCAACGAGCACGGGCGGCGCAATGAGCACGGGCGGCGCAACGCGTACGGGCGGCGCAACGAGCACGGGCGGCGCAACGGGCACGGGCGGCGCCGCCGGCACGGGCGGTACCACGGGCGCGGGCGGGGCGACGAGCATGGGTGGCACTACCGGCAGAGGCGGCGCAACTGGGAACGGCGGCGCAACGGGCATGGGCGGCACCACCGGCAAAGGGGGATCGAGCGGCGCGGGCGGGAGCACGGTGGCTTGCCCGTCCTCGTCTGCCTGCATCGATTTCGCGAACCTGCAGCAAGAGATCGACGGGTTCGGCGCCGCTTCGGTCGGGCACGGGGCGCTCACCACGACGGAGCTCGACACGGCTTTCAAGAACGACACTACCAGCCAGCTCGGATTGTCGATCATTCGTGTCGAGGTCAGGGTGGAGGGGCAGAGCGCTTGGGGGACGGAGAAAGCCAACGCTTCGGGCGCCAAGGCGCGTGGGGCCAAGTACGCGATGGCGAGCCCCTGGACTCCTCCGGCCTCGATGAAGACCAACAACAACACGGTCGGGGGCTCGCTGAACACGGGCTCCTATGCCGACTATGCCGCGTATCTGAAGTCTTTCGCTGACTACGTGGGCAGCGATGTGGACATCATCTCCTTGCAGAACGAGCCCAATATCCAGGTAACCTACGTTTCGTGCAGTTGGACCCCGACCCAGCTCTTCAATTTCACGAAGAACAATGCGCAGGACGTCGGGGCTGCTATCCTGATGCCGGAGACCTCCAATTACGACAAATCCTACTCCGATCCGGTGCTCAACGATTCGACGGCGGCATCTCACATCACGCACATTGGGCTGCACCTCTACGGTGCACCCGCCAGCACGTATACCCTCGCCATCCAGAAGCAGAAGAAGGTCTGGATGACCGAGCACATGTTCGATCCCGAGGACATCGGCACGATGATGACGATGGCCAAGGAGATCATGGATTGTATGAACAGCCAGATGAACGGCTACGTCTGGTGGTACCTGCGCGTGCCCAACTGCAACCTCATCACGTCGAGCGGCACCATTACAAACAAGGGGTACGTGATGGGCCAGTTCTCGAAGTACGTCCGGCCGGGCTCGCACCGGGTGAGCGTCTCCTACCAGCCTCAGACCAACGTGAACGTCCAGGCGTATGCGGGAACCCACAACGTCATCGTCGTCCTGAATCGAGACACGTCCGCCAAGACGCAGAACTTCACCATCGCCAGCGGTACCTTCACGAACGCCCACAGGTACACGACCTCAAACAGCAAGAAGCTCGCCGACGACGGCCCCGTCACGGTGACCAACAGCTCCTTCACGGCCTCGCTGGACCCTCAGAGCGTGACGACCTTCGTGGCCGACGGGACCCCGTAAATACGCGCTCGCGTCCTCCCCGACTCTGGCGTCGAGAACGTCAACTAGAAAGTCGACAACCTTCTTGCTCTCGGACAACTGCGCCGCGTGTTCGCATGCACAGGTGAGCACTCTTTTCCCATGGCAAGTCCCTGCCGGCGCAGTTTGCATGCATTGCACGTCGCTCGGCCGATGGTTGTCGGGCACGCGCCCTGCGAGTGTGCTGCCCGAACCGCAGCCAGCAAGGTTTGACCAGGAAAAGCAGAAAATAGGAAAGAGCTTGAAGTAATAAAGGGCGCATGTCATGGGAAAGCCCCGGTTGGGGCTTTCTTGATGCCCTAATGTACAGCGAGGGAACAAATGGCCAAGGCATTTTCGGCGAAATCACGCGTGACGGAATATCGCGCCAAGCGGGATTTCGCCAAGACATCTGAACCGGCCGGGAAGAAGGCAGTGCCTTCCTCCTCCAAGCTGCGCTTCGTCATCCAGCGACATGATGCCAGGCGCCTACACTACGATTTCCGCCTCGAGCTCGACGAAGTCTTGAAGTCCTGGGCCGTGACGCGCGGTCCTTCTCTCAATCCGCACGACAAGCGCCTTGCGGTGGAGGTCGAGGACCACCCGCTTGAATATGGCGATTTCGAAGGCACCATTCCCAAGGGCCAATATGGCGGCGGCACGGTGCAGC
>JADGRD010000133.1 GCA_017881285.1 Pseudomonadota bacterium
GCGCTGGGCCGGGCCGGGATCGCCGTGGCGCTGGTCACCGGGCGGCCGGCGGGCTGGGCGCAAGCCCTGGCTGGCTACCTGCCCGCCGTGCGCGTGGCGGTTGCGGAGAACGGCTTGGTGGCCTTTGGCGGCGACGGCGAGCGCATGGATCTCGGGCCCGAGCGTGGTCCGGGATTCCTCACCCGCCTGGCGGAGAACGGTGCGCGGGTGTGCCAGGCGTACGCGTTGGAGGTGACCCCGGACGACACCTTCCGGCTCTTCGAGCGGGCGTTCGTGCGGCCCGCGCGCTTCGACAGTGCCGCGCTCGCGGCGAGCGGCAAGCTCGTCGACCCCGATTTCGAGGTGATGGCCAGCTCGATTCATATCCACGTGCGGCCGGCGGGCTGGGGTAAGGCCGACGGGCTGCTGGCGGCGCTGCGGCGCATCGATCCCGTGGCCTGCGCCGCGCCCGACGACGCCATGCTTTTCGTCGGCGACAGCAGCAACGACCGCTCGCTCTTCGCGCGGCTGCGCCGCACCAGCGTAGGCGTGCGCAACGTAACCCGTTTTCTCGACGAGCTGGGCGAGGATCGCCCGGCCTTCATCACCCAGGCCGAATCCGCCGCGGGTTTCGCCGAGGTCACGCGCGCCCTCCTGGCCGCGCGTTAGGTGAATTCGATCACGGTTCGGGGCCGCTGTCTATTGGCGGAAGGGTTATCAGCCATTCGGGAGAACGGCGCTCGGCTTCTGCGGGCTAGCGCCGGGAACGCGTTTGCGGCGAACGCGGGCCATAGGCCGCGCTTCGCGCGTCCGTGGCCCGCTCGGCATGCGGGTCCTTACGCGACCGGAAGACCAGTCGCGGGCCCCTCGATCGCTCGCTGGCACCCTCGCGCGGACGCTCGGGGCGCTCGCTAACGTCGCCGCAAAGTCGTTCCCGCCCGCCCGCGCGCCGAGCTTGCGTTAGCGACTGGACGCGTCTCTCCAGGATGGAGCTGGAGTACGACCTCTTCAGGATTCGGCCCCTTTACGGAATCGGACGGCGCGCAGGGTGAGGGAGGTGTCCCGACCGTCGGCGTAAGGAGCTGCTCCGGCCGTCCGCGGCCGGATGCCAAGCGACGATCGAGAACGCCATGGACGCGCGCAGCGCGGCCGTTGGCGTTCGTCCGGCGGGCGGGACACCTCCCTCACCCGTTGCAGCCGTCCGCTCGCCGAAGCCGAGCGCCGCTCTCCCGGAACGCCACGTTTCAACTAGGGGCAGCTGCTAGTCGACTCGATTTCTTCGCTCGCCGGCGAGAAACGCGGCGAGGTTGTGCGCCACCTCGGCGGCGAGACGGCGGCGGGCTTCGACGGTGCCCCAGGCCAGGTGCGGGGTCACGAGCAAGCGGCCGGCCCAGGGCGCGCCGGGATCGAGCAGCGGATGGCCGGGCGGTGGCGGCTCCCGATCCATGACGTCCAACCCCACGCCGGCGAGTCTTCCCGCGCGGAGGGTATCGAGCAGGGCGGTCTCGTCGACGACGGGCCCGCGGCTGGTGTTGATGAGAATCGCGTCTGGTTTCAGCGCGGCCAGGAATTCGCGACCGACCATGCCCCGCGTGGCGGGGCCGAGCGGGCAGTGCAAGGTCACGACGTCGGCGAGGGGCAACGCCTCCGCGAGCGGCGTCCGGCCCCGGCTCGTCGAGCCCGGCACCGTGGCGGCGATGATCTTCATGCCGAAGGCGGTCGCGATCCTGGCCACGGCTTGGCCGATGGCGCCGAGCCCGAGCACGACCAGCGTCTGGCCGGAGAGCTCGCGCAGCGGAGCGAGGAAGAAGCAGAAGTCCGGTCCCGCGGCCCAGCGCCCGGCCTTGACCGCCCCGGCGTGCTCGCCCACGTGGAAGGCGAAGTGCAGGATCATGGCGAAGACGATCTCCGCCACCGACTCGGTCGAGTATGCCGGCACGTTGGTGACCGCGATCCCGCGCGCCCGCGCCGCCTCGAGTGCGATGACGTTGGTTCCGGTCGAGGTGATGCCGATGTAGCGGAGG
Organism: Pseudomonadota bacterium; assembly: GCA_017881285.1. Classification (GTDB taxonomy): domain Bacteria; phylum Myxococcota_A; class Polyangia; order Fen-1088; family Fen-1088; genus Fen-1118. The sequence continues at coordinate 2,004 of JADGRD010000133.1, forward strand.
CCCGGCAGCGTGGCCAAGAGCTCGGCGGAAAGCACGACCTTGTTGGTCAGCACGGCCTCGGCGCCCGCGCAGCGCTGCCGGACCAGCGCCGGTTCCGTGCGCGGGTACGCGGTCAGGTCGCCGAGGGCACGGAGCGCGGGCCAGCTCGTATCGCCCTGGTCGGCCGTAAAACTGTCGAGGAGCACGATGCGCATGCAAGGGACAATAGCAGGGCCGCGGCTGTGACGGCGATCCTGCCAAGAGGCAGGAAAAGCAACCAGGAACGGCAATCCACCGCCGCGGCGATGGAGGCCAACGTCGCCTCGGATAGGATGCCGGGTGGACCTCGCGCGATGAACGGACAGCCTCAGCCAAGAAGCTCAGCGACCATCCCCGTGCTCGCCGCGATCGCCATGCAGGCGGTCGCGTGGCTGCTGCTCGTTTACCTGTTCCACGTGCGCCATACCGGGTACGGATTCTTCGACGTTTCCGACATCACGATTTACCGCGAGTACGCGGAGATGTTCGCACGGGGGCTGCAGCCCTATCGAGACTTCCTTTTCGAGTATCCGCCCCTGGCCGCGCCGCTTCTGACCCTGCCCGGTGGGTTGGGGTTTCTCGGTGGCTACGACTGGGTCTTCGCGGGCGAGATGATGGTCCTCTGCGCCGCCGCCGCCGCCGTGGCCACCGCCACGGCCACGCGGCTGTGGCCGGGGCCGCGCCGAGCCCTCGCCACTGGCGCGGTCTTCGCGGCCGCCGTCCTCCTGGCCGGTCCCATCGTGGCCAACCGTTTCGATGCCGCCGTCGCGCTGGACATGGCGATCTTCACGTACTTCATGGCGCGCCGGTGGTGGTGGCCGGCCGCCGCCGCGCTCGGCACCGGTTTCGCGCTCAAGCTGACGCCAGCCATGTTCTTGCCGCTGGTCTTCCTGCTCGCGGCTCGCCGCCGTCCGATCGTGTACTCGGCCATCGCCTTCGTGGTCGCGGCCACGGCGCCGTTTCTGCCGCACCTGGTACGCGGCGGGCGTGGGCTGCTCTCCATCATCACGTACCATGCCAATCGTCCCCTGCAGATCGAAAGCTTGCTCGCGTCGCCGTACCTGCTCGGGCATACCACGGGCCTGGCCCAAGTGACGGTCGTGACCAGTTACGGCTCCCAGGGTGTCATCGCGCCCTCCGGCACACGCTTCCTCGCGACTCTCTCCCCGTGGCTGCTGGCCGCTTGTCTGGTCGCGCTTTATGGGCTCGCCTGGCGGCGCCGGCAGCATCTGCGCGACAACCTGGCCGACGTGCCCCTCGTCTTGCTGGGGATGATCCTCGCCCTGGTGTGCACCAGCAAGGTGCTGTCGCCGCAGTTCCTGGTGTGGACCTTTCCCCTCGTCGCTCTGGTCGTGGCGGCGGGCGGACGGGGGCGGCTGGCGATCGGGATGGCGCTGTTCGGGGTGACCTTGGTGACCCAGATTGGATTCCCAGTCCTCTACTGGGATCTGGTGGCCCTCGAGCGCGGCCCCATCGTGCTGCTCGTCGTGCGCAATCTGGCCTTGCTCGCGGTCACGGTCCTCGCGGTCCTCCAGATTCGCGGACTCGGGTTCGCAAAAAGCAACCAGGCGCGACCGGGCATGGGCTCAAGTTCTATCCATGGCCGCGCGACCGACGGGCGGCTTGCCGAGTGGCCGAGGTCATGATCGCATGACAAGGAGGTCGTGATCGTGAGGCGCTTCACCGGTTACGATAGGGCCATGGATGCGCAAGGTGCGAACGTCGACCGCGATCGAATCGCTGCCGCGGCAGCCGCCATTCGCCGGGGCGAGATCATCGCATTCCCGACGGAAACCTACTATGCGCTAGCGGTGGACGCCTTGGATGCATTCGCGCTCGAACGCCTGTTCGTCCTCAAGGGGCGGGGCGCGGAGAAGGCAAGCGCGCTTTTGGTGGCGGACCTGGCCATGTTCGCCGGATTGTGCGCCGAGGTGCCGTCGTGCGCGCGCGAGCTCGCTGCCGCGCACTGGCCCGGTCCTTTGACCATCGCCTTGCCGGCGCGTCCCGATCTCCCCGCCGCCATCGTCGGCGAAGGGTGCGTGGCGGCCCGCGTGTCATCGCATCCCGTGGCGGCCGCGCTGGTCGAGGCCGTCGGGCGTCCCATCACCTGCACCAGCGCCAATCGCGCGGGCGCCTCACCGGCCCGAACCGTGCGCGAGGTCGCCGCGCACTTCGCGGGCAGCGAGGTCTTCCTCCTCGACGGAGGGCAGACGCCCGGCGGCGCCCCCAGCACGCTCGTCCGCTTGCGTGGCGGCTCGCTGGAGATCGTTCGCCAAGGCGCGATCAAGCTCTGACCGGAGTAACACGCGCTTCCAATTGGCGTCGCCGAAACATCGGAATCCGATGCGATTCCGATGGTTTATGCCAACGCCGTGCAGGCCGCAAAGCAGCGGGAGAAAAAACTTTTATGTATTAACTAATGTATTGTAAATTACTAACCGATGGTTTAGAATATGATCATGAGGTCCACCATTCTAATGGCCGCCGCGCTTGGATGGGTCGCCGTGCTGGCGCCCGCGCAAGCCCAGGCCGAGGAGCCGGTCACGGTGGAAGCGGCGCTCAAGGCCCGGCAGGCCGGGCGCTGGCCGCTCGTGGGCGCCATGGTGGACGTGGGCGTGCCGGATGGGTTGATCGGTTCGCTGGTCGTCAGGCCGCGCCCGTGGGTCCGGGTCTACGGCGGAGGGGGCAGCAATTCGGTGAGCAAGGGTTGGCGAACGGGGCTCGCCTTGATTCCGTTCGGTTCGGGTCCATCGCTTTCGCTCGAGTATGGCAGCTACGCCCAGGGCGACGCGAACGGCCTGGTGCGCAGCATGGCGGGCGGCCAGTTTGCCGGCAGCCCGCTGCTCGAGAAGCTGGAGTACCAATACGCCAACGCGCACACAGGTCTCGAGTTCGGCGGCAAGCACTTCACGTTCTTCGTCCACGGCGGCGTGTCGATGGTGTGGGCGCAACTTCGCGGGGGCGGCGGCACCTTGGCGAACACCGGCACGGATACCGTCGTGCAGATTAGCTCGGACCCGAAGATCAAGGCCTTCGGGTCATCGCTCAAGGTCGGACTCATCGTTTTCATGTTGTGAAACGGCGATGCTCAGCTCAAACACCACAAAGGCTCTGATGGCGGCGATGGCCCTCGCGCTGGCGGCGGTTTCCTGCGCGCAGGTCGAGGCCGACGTCCCCGAGGCGCAGGTGACCCAGAAGGGCGTCGCCTTTCACGGCGCGGGCAAGGGCGACTGGCACGGCGAGGTGTCGGCCACGCAGTCCTTCACGCTGAGCTCGGACAATCTGTCCTGGGTCAAGGATCTCAATTCCAAGATCTACCTCACGCAGATCGACCTTCGGGCCACCGGCAGCGTGCAGGATCTCAGCTTCATCCACTACGCGCATATCACGATGTCCGACGCCGACAAGATGGCCATGCCCGTTGAGCTGGTGGATTACGTGCGCCCCGACAACCAGGCCGCGACTTCGCTGCTGACCGCCAAGACGCCGTACCCCATCGACATCAGCAAGATCTGGACGGCGAAGAAGCTGCTGGTTACCGTCACGCTCGCCGGCGACCTGCCCGACAAGGGCTGGTCGGTGGACGTCATCCTGCACTTGTCGGGCAAGATCTCGTACAAGCTCTGAGGGGCACGCTGCCGTCGCCACGCGGCAGACGTCTTGCGCTCATCCGCGCAACCAGGCACTCTCCCTGAGGTCTAGGCCGTACAAATAGGAGAATCGCATGATCGGCATCATCGGTGGCACGGGTCTGGGAGAAGCGCTGGGCGCGTTTGGCGCCGGGCAGAGCCACACCATCGACACGCCCTTCGGCATGCCGTCGGGCCCCATCATCACCACCCAGATCTCCGGGGTGCCGGTCGCGCTCATCTCGCGGCACGGGGATGGACACCTGCTCAACCCGTCGTCGGTTCCCTTCCGCGCCAACATCTTCGCGCTCAAGACTCTGGGTGTGACCCACATCCTGGCCAGCGCCGCCGTGGGCAGCCTGCGCGAGAAGATCGCGCCGCGCGATCTGGTTCTGCCCGATCAGGTCATCGACAAGACCTATTGCCGGCCGACCTCGTTCTTCGACGGCATCGCCGCGCACGTCGAGATGGCGAATCCCTTCTGTCCGACCCTGCGCAGCCTGCTCTCCCGCGTGGGCGCCGGTATGCCCCTGAAGCTGCACTCGAGCGGAACCTACGTGTGCATGGAAGGGCCACAGTTCTCGACGCGCGCCGAGAGCGAGATGCACCGGGCGTGGGGTGCCGACCTCATCGGCATGACCCTCATGCCTGAAGCCAAGCTGGCGCGCGAGGCGGAGATTTGCTATGCGGCGGTCGCGCTCGTGACCGACTACGATTGCTGGCGCAAACGCCTCGTCGACGAGGACAAAGTGCAGCTGTTGGAAGAGATTATCGGCAACGTGAAGGCGGCGACGCAGAATGCGACGGCCCTCATTGGTCAGGTGCTGCCGCACGTCGCCGCCCGGGCCGATGCGCCCTGCGATTGCCAGTCTGCGCTCAAGCTCGCCATCTGGAGCGACCGGAACATGATTCCGGACGACGTCAGCCTGCGCCTGTCGCCCATCCTCGGTAAGTACCTCGGCTAGTGCGATGAAGGTCGGCGGCAAACACTATCGAACGATCTATCCCATCGGCGACGGCCACATCGTCGAGGTCATCGATCAGACGCGTCTGCCACACGAATTCGCGCTGGTGCAACTGCACAGCCTCGACGACGCCGTGCGGGCCATCGCGGACATGGTCGTGCGGGGCGCGCCGCTCATCGGCGCCACCGGCGCTTACGGCATGGCTCTCGGCTTGCTGGCCGACGCCGCCACGCCGGCGCTCGAGGAGGCGCGCCGCCGGCTGGTTTCCGCGCGGCCGACCGCGGTCAACCTGCGCTGGGCCGTGGACGAGGTGGTGGCCGCCGTGGCGCCCCTGCCAGTGGCGGAGCGGGCCGCGGCCGCGTTCGCGTGCGCCGCCGAGCTGTGCGACGAGGACGTGGCGAGCTGCGCTGCCATCGGCGAGTACGGCAAACAGATCCTGGCTGAGCTGGCCCGCAAGCACCCCGGCCGGCGCATCAACGTGCTCACCCACTGCAACGCCGGCTGGCTGGCCACCGTCGACTACGGCACCGCGCTGGCGCCCATCTACAAGGCGCACGACGTCGGCATTCCCGTCCACGTCTGGGTGGACGAAACCCGGCCGCGCAACCAAGGCGCCTCGCTCACGGCGTGGGAGCTGGGCCAGCACGGGGTGCCCCACACCGTGATCGCGGACAACGCTGGCGGCCACCTCATGCAGCATGGCCAGGTCGATGCGTGCATCGTCGGCTCGGATCGCACGACGGCGGCTGGCGACGTGTGCAACAAGATCGGCACGTATCTGAAGGCGCTGGCGGCGCACGATTGCTCCGTGCCTTTCTACGCGGCCCTGACCGGTCCCACCATCGACTGGACCATCACCGACGGTCTGGCGCAGATCCCCATCGAGGAACGCAGCGCCGACGAGGTTCGCTGGGTGCGCGGGCGCACCGCCCTCGGCGAAGTGGTCGCGGTGAACGTCCTGCCCGAAGCCAGCGCGGCCGCGAACCCAGGCTTCGACGTCACGCCCGCCCGGCTGGTCACCGGCATCATCACCGAGCGCGGTGTCTGTCCCGCGACCGCCGCGGGGCTGCGGCGCCTCTATCCAGAAATGTGAACGGCGCGTGTCGACTCGGAACGATCGCGTGGTGTCCGAAAATGCATCGCCGAGATTCTCCCACGAATTCGAGCAGATATGGAGCTTGGAAACGGGAGCGTAAGCGAATCGAAGCAGTATTTCCTGCGTACGCGAGCCGTTCTCCCTCAGGGCGAATGCGCTGTCCAGCGTCGACCGTGTGCTTGGCGCATGGTGCGCTGGGGTGGCGGGAGAGCCGCGAGGACGCACTTCAGGCGCCGCGGGCAGGGCTTCGCCTCGCGCTCAGCTTTGGTCGCCCGGTCAGTTGATGTAGTCCTCCGGCCCCCGCCTATCCCCGTCCTGTCCGGGCGGCGGTCGCGCCGGGCGAGCCGGGCGAAGCTTGGGCACCTCGGCGGGCAAGTGCATCGCGCTCAGGATCTTCTTCGCGATCGCCTCGCACTTGATCAGGG
>JADGRD010000134.1 GCA_017881285.1 Pseudomonadota bacterium
CAAGGAGGGCCGACTAGCGCCTGCACGCCCTGCCACCCCACCCCGCGGCTTCGCCGCGCGCGTCGCCGGACCGGAATGTACTGATGTACTTGAGGACGACCGGGGCCCCCGCGCGGTCACCAGACCGCGTGGGGTGGTCTGGAAGCGCAGGTCCGACGCAGCCAGCGGCCCGGATCGTCGGCCGTTCTCGCCTCCGTGGCTCGGAGGCTCCCTTTTACAGTTCGTTGCCGATCGTGAACTCGAAGACGATAGAGTCCTCGCCCGGCAGGGTATGGAACGGCAGGCCCCACTCGAAACGCAGGGGGCCGATGGGCGAGAACCAACGGAAGCCGAAGCCCCAGCTGCTGCGCAAGCTGGTGAGCGGGAAGAGCTTCACGCAGGGATCCACCGAGACGTCGGCCCACGCGGGCTTGAGGCGGCAGTACTGCTCTTCCAGGTTGTAGGCATTGCCCAGGTCGGCGAAGACCACGCCGCGGATGCCCATCTTGTCGAAGATGGGCACCTCGACCTCGGCCTTGCCCAGCACGCGCAGGTTGCCGCCGACGGAGAAGGCCTTGAGCGCGGAATCGGGGTCCTGCGAGCTGGGCACGCGGATCTTGGGACCCAGCGAGTAGAGCGCGAAACCGCGGATGTCGTAGATGCCGCCGACGAAGTAGCGCTCGAAGATGGGCACGCCCTGCGGGTCACGGCTGGAAATGAGGCCACCCTCGGCCTTGAGGCGCAGGGTGAGCGGTCCCCACAGGGGGTAGTAGTAGCGGAGCGCACCCTCGTAGCGGGTGAACTGACTTTGGGAAAAGAAGGCCGGCTCGGCGAACTCGGCGGACGCGGTGTTGTACCAGCCACGGTGCGGGAACATGCGGTCGTCGCGCGTGTCGTGCGCCACGGAAACCCGCCACGACGACAGGATGCCAGAGTGGAGCAGGTTGGCCAGCGAGCCGGCCGGCAGCGGGTTGCGTTGGCCGCCGGTGAAGAGATTGCTGCGCCCGGAGGTGGCCACGCCCACGTCCTGGAGCGTGTAGGTGAGAAACAGGCGGAGGTTGTCGGCCAGCATGTAGCCCCAGGTCAGGCTGCCGCCGGTCGACTTGCGCGTGAACCCCAGATAGTAGCGTTGCTGGTTGAACAGGTTGAAGCCGAAGGTCCAGTTGGTGTCGAGGAAATACGGGTCCTCGAACTGCAAGAGGTAGAGCTGGCGCAGGCCGGAGACCTGCGCCTGCAAGGTCGCCGACTGGCCGCGGCCCAGCAGGTTGTTCTGCGAAATCTGCGCCTGGAAGATGAACGACTCCACCGAGGAGAAACCGGCGCCGATCTGAAAGGCGCCGGTCTGCCGTTCGCCCACCTCGACGTTGACGTCCATGGTGTCGTCGCCGGAGCCGCGCTTGGTCGTGACCTCGACCTTGTCGAAGAAGCCAAGCGAATTGACCCGTCGCTTGGAGAGGTCGAGCGCGGACTGGCTGTACTGCTCGCCCTCGTAGACGCGCATCTCACGCCGGATGACCTTGTCGCGGGTCTTGCTGTTGCCGCGGACGTTGATGCGCTCGAAGTTGACGAGCGGCCCCTTCTGAATGTCGAAGCTGAGATCGACGATGCGGCTCTTGTCGTCGACGCGGGTTTCCGGCGACGAGTTGACGTAGGCGTAGCCCTTGTCCTTGTACAGGTCGGCGATGTTCTGCACGTCCTGCGCGACCTGCGTGCGGTTGAAGATGTCGCCGGGCTTGGCCTGCAGGCGCTTGATGTAGGCCTCGCGGCTGTCAAGCAGCTCGCCCTTCACATCGAGCGTGCCGATGCGGTACTGCAGGCCTTCCTCGATGGAAACCGTGATGTACATCGAACGCCGATCCGGAGACAGCTCCATGCGCGGATCGCCGACCTTCACGTTGATATAGCCGCGATCGAAGTAGTAGCTCTGGATGAGCAGGATGTCGCGCTGGAAGACATCCTCGCGGTAGGTTCCCGAGGAAGTGAGCGCCGAAAACAGGTCGCCCGGCTGCGTGAGAATCACGCCGCGCAACTCCTCATCGGTGACATGCTGGTTGCCCGTGAAGTTGACCCGCCGGATCTCCACCTTGCTGTTTTCGTGCACGCGGAAATAGACGTCGACCTCGCCCGGGCTGTCGCGGCGCAGCTCGTATTCGACCTCGGCCATGTAGTAGCCGCGCTGCAGGTAGAGCTCGCGGATCTTCTCGACGTTCTTCTTGAGCTTGGCCAGGTCGAGGACTTGCTCTTTCTTGAGATCGAGCACCTCGTTGATCTTGGTCAGCCCGACCTCGTCGTGGCCCGACACGTAGATCTTGCGGATGGCTGGCTTCTCCTTGAGCACGAAGGTGACGACCAAGCCGCCCTCGGACTCGGCGGTCTCGACTTGGACATCCTCGAAGTAGCCCAGCCGCCAGATGGCGCGCACGTCCTCTTGCAGGAGGTCCTTGCTCAAGACCATGCCGGCCTTGAGCTTGAGATTGACCCGCAGGGCGTCATCCTCGACCTTGCGGTTGCCGCGGAAGTGGATGCGGACCACGTCGAGCTTGGGCAGGGCCACGCGCGCGGAGGGCGCCTCGGTGGCCGAGAGATCGGGGGCGCGCAGCCGGGCCGGCTTGGGCGCGTCGTCCCCCTCTTCCCCGGCCAGTGCGAATGCGGAGACCAGACTCAAGAACACGGCGGCGGCTAGGGGCAAACTTCGGCTCACTTCTCCTCCACCACCTGGCCGTCGATCATGCGCAGCTTGCGGTAGGCGCGGCCGGCCAGCTCGCTGTTGTGGGTTACCAGGAGCAGGGTCATGCCCAGTTCGCGATTGAGTTGGAAAAACAGATTGTGCATGTCTTGACCCGTCCTCGAATCGAGATTGCCGGTCGGCTCGTCACCGAGCAGCAGGCGCGGCGAGAGCAACAGCGCCCGGGCCAGCGCCACCCGCTGCTGCTCACCGCCCGACAGCTCGCCCGGTCGGTGGTGCAGCCGCTCGTACAACCCCACGCGCTCGAGCATGGCCACGGCCCGCGCCGTACATTCTTTGCGCGGCCAGCGGGCGATGAGCCCTGGCATCATGACGTTCTCCAGGGCCGTGAACTCGGGCAACAGGTGGTGAAACTGAAAGACGAAGCCGATGGACTGGTTGCGAAAGCTGGCCAGCCCGCCCGCAGACAGCGAGGTCACGTCCACGCCATCGAAGGCAATATTGCCGCGGGTGGGCACGTCCAGCGTGCCCAGTACGTGCAGCAGCGTCGATTTGCCCACGCCCGAGGCGCCGACGATGGACACCAGCGCGCCCGGCTCGATGTCCATGTCGATCCCGCGTAGGACCTCGATGCGGCGACCACCGTGGTCGAATACTTTCCACAGGTCCTTCACCACCAAATGGGCCCCGCCGCTCTTGGCGGACGGTCGGGGTTCTGCTGGCGCCTGGGGCGAAGCCATCGCGTCCCGCACCGTACCGACGGGGCCCTTCGCTGTCAACGCGCCCGATGCCATCTTTACACTACTCGTACCGCAAGCCGTCGACCGGACGCATGCGCGCCGCCAGGTAGGCCGGATAGACCGTGGCCAGGAAGCACAACCCCAACGCCGAGGCCGCCACCACGGCGATCTCACCCGCGCGCATCACGACGGGAAGCTGGGTAATGTAGTACACCTCGCTGGGCAGCGGCAGCCCATAGCGCTTGATGAGCAGGCAGCCGATGACGCCGGTGGCGACACCAGTGAAGAGCCCGATGAATCCAATGTAGAGCCCCTCGGCCACGAACACCCGCTGGACCGCGCCATTTTCCGCGCCCATCGCTTTGAGGATGGCAATCTCGCGCGCTTTCTCGGTCGCCATCATGATCAAGGTCGAGACAATGGAGAACGAGGCCACGAGAGCGATGAAGGTCAGGACCACGAACATGGCGATCTTCTCGAGGCGCAGGGCCATGAAGAGCCCCTTGTTCAGCTCTTCCCAGGACTGCGCTTCGTAGCCCGAGCCCAGGACGGCCTGGATGGCCGTCGCGGCGCGAGGCGAGGCCTCGGGATCCTCGACGCGCACGTCAATGCCGGTCACCTCGCCGGGCATGCGGAGGAAGGCCTGCGCTTCCGCCAGCGCCACGTAGGCGAGCTTGGAATCGAACTCGTACATGCCGCTGTAGAAGTGCCCGGCGACGCGGAACTGCTTGAGGCCGGGCATGGGTCCCGACGGCCCCATCTTGCACAGGGGGCACACCACGTCGACCAGGCTGCCGGGAAAGACGCGCAGGGTGCGCGCGTACAGCTCCTCGCCCAGGATGATGGTGGGCGCGCCCTTGCTGTCCTCCGGGGAAAGCGGATCGAGATCCACGCGCTCGGGATGGGCGAGATCCTCGATGCTGCACTCACGCGCCGTCTTCCCCAGATCCAGCACCGAGGCGGCCGAGGCGGGATCGATGCCACGCAGGAAGATGCCCGCCGGCGAGGCCCCCGAGCGCACCATGACCTCCGCCTCCAAGTAGGGCGTGGCCGCCGAAACCCCGGGCACGCGCAAGATGGCCTGCCTCGCCCGCTGCCAGTCGAGGAAAGGCCGCTCATCGTCAGGGGGAACCGTGACGACGACGTCGGCTTTGGCGCCGCGGATCTTGCCCTTGAGATCGGCCTCGAACCCGGACATCACGGAGAGCGCCAGGATGGGCGCGGCGGTTCCCAGAAACACCCCGAAGACCGAGAAGGCCGTGAACACGGTGAAGCTGGCGAGCAGCGAGCCCAGGAAGGTGACGATGAACCCCACGATGAGCCCGATGACCGCGCCGATGCGCAGCCACTCGTAGACGGGATCCGGCCGCGCGGTGAAGAAGCCGTTCACGTCGCGCATCGGCGTGCCGTGAACCTTGAGGTAGACGAGGAGGCCCGCGGCCAGCACGATGATCGCCAGCCCGACCTTGAGGGCGATGGCGCGCCGGGAGCGGCGCTCGGGATCGCGCAGATGGCGCCAGGCCACAAACCACTCGAACCCGCGGGTGGTCATGGAATGCTCCGGCGACGACGGCCCGAGGATAGTGAGGGAACTCCTCTCACTCGGGCCTCATGAGGGGGAAGAGGATGACGTCGCGGATGGAAGGCTGGTCGGTGAGCAGCATGACCAGGCGATCGACGCCGATGCCCTCCCCTGCCGCGGGCGGCATGCCATATTCCAGGGCCCGGCAGTAGTCCTCGTCGTAGTCCATGGTTTCCTCGGCGCCCTTGGCCTTGGCCTCGACCTGGCGCTGAAAGCGGGCGCGCTGGTCCGCCGGATCGTTCAGCTCGGAGAAGGCGTTGGCGTGCTCGCGTCCGACAATGAACAGCTCGAAGCGGTCGACAATTCCCGGGTCCCGGTCGTTGCGGCGAGAAAGTGGCGAGGTCTCGGCCGGATAGTCGACCACGAAGACCGGCTTCTCGGGCGGCAGGGCCAGCTCGCCACCGTAGTCGAAAAGCGCGCCCACGCGATGGCCGTGCGACTCGCACTTGCGCAGCACCGCCGCCAGCTCGTCCTGGCGATCGAGCACGCCCGCGGCCGCGATCCAGACGAGCAGAGCCGCCTCGTCGTCGAGCATGGGGCGTTCCAGCCCCGCGGGCAGCGTTCCCTTCGTTACCGCCATCACGATGGCGTCCTTCAAGGGAATGCGTTCGAAGGCGCCGAGGTCGACCTGGGTCCCGCCGTAGCTGATAACCGTGCCGCCGCACAGCTCGCGCGCCAGCTCGGCAAACAGCTCTTGCGTGAGCGCCATCAGGTCTTCGTAGGTCGCGTAGGCCTGGTAGAACTCCAGCATGGTGAATTCGGGGTTGTGCTGGCGGGACAGCCCTTCGTTGCGGAAGTTGCGGCCGATCTCGTACACCCTATCGAAGCCGCCCACCACCAGACGCTTGAGGTGCAGCTCGGGCGCGATACGCATGTTGAGGTCCATGTCGAGCGCGTTGTGGTGGGTGCGGAACGGGCGCGCTGCGGCCCCGCCCAGCACGGTGTGCATGGCGGGCGTTTCGACCTCGAGGAAGTCGCGGGCGTCGAGAAATCGGCGCAGGTGCTTGACGATGGCCGTGCGCTTGACGAAGACCTCGCGAACCTCGGGATTCGCCACCAGGTCGACGTAGCGCTGGCGGTAGCGGATCTCCATGTCTTGCAGGCCGTGCCACTTCTCGGGCAGCGGGCGAATCGCCTTGGTCAGCACCTGCAACTGCTCCGCGATGATCGTCTGCTCGCCGGTCTTGGTCACCACCGCGGGGCCGCAGGCGCCGATGAAGTCGCCGCGCTCCATGGTCCGCCACAGCGTGAAGGTCTTTTCCCCGACCACGTCCTGCTTGACCCACACCTGGATCTCGCCGGAGCGGTCGCGCACCTTGGCGAACGCGGCCTTGCCGAAGCTGCGCAAGGCCACGATGCGGCCCGCGACCGAAAAGCGCGCGGCCTGGGGTTCGTCACTGAGCGGATTGGCGGAGGGAACATGGCCCGCCGCGAACCAGGCGTGCACGTCGGCGGCCGTGTGCTGGGGCGAAAACCCATTGGCGTAGGGGTTCTGGCCGGCCTGGCGCAGCTCGTCCGCCTTGCGCTCGCGTTCGGCGATCAGTTCACGTTCATCGGACATCGACTACCAGTCCTTCCAAGAAAGAACCCTGGGAGGGTTCTTTCGAACTCCCGCGCTGCGTGACGTCGGGCAAAGCCCGCCGTCACGCACGCGAGTCCACTTTCTGTCCACAGGGAAGCATCGGGCACTCTGGCGAAACCACAGGGTCTTTTGCCAACTGTCCACAGTGGTTCATGCATCCCCATCCTCAAGTTCGGCGCCTGAGGATTGTGGGCTGGCTGACGGATCGCCCGCCAAAACCAGTAGCATGGCGACCATGAACTGGTCCAGTTCCCCGTCGAGCACGGCGTCCACGTTGCCGACCTTGAGGCCCGTGCGATGGTCGGAAACCAGGCGGTAGGGCGCCAGCACGTAGGATCGGATCTGGCTGCCCCATTCGATGGCCTTCTTTTGCGCGTGCAGACCGCCCATCTTTTCTTCCTGCTTCTTCTCCTCGACCTCGAGCAGCTTGGACCGCAGGATGCGCATGGCGACCGCGCGATTCTTGTGCTGCGAGCGTTCCTGCTGGCAGTGCACGGCGATGCCGGTCGGAATGTGGGTGATGCGCACGGCGGATTCAGTCTTGTTGACGTGCTGGCCGCCGGCGCCGCCCGAGCGCATGACGTCGATGCGCAGATCCTTCTCGTCGATGTCGAGCTTGATGGTCTCGTCGATGTCCGGGTAGATGAACACGCTGGCGAAGGAAGTGTGCCGCCGTGCCTGCGAGTCGAAGGGCGATATGCGCACCAGACGGTGCACGCCGTTTTCCGCGCGCAAGTACCCGTAGGCCCATTCCCCGGTGATTCCCAGCGTGACGCTCTTGATGCCCGCCTCGTCGCCCGGCTGCATGTCGAGGATCTCGCACTTGTAGCCACGCCGCACGCACCAGCGCATGTACATCCGCTCAAGCATCTCGGCCCAGTCCTGCGATTCCGTGCCGCCCGCGCCGGCGTTGATGGAAAGCAGGGCGCCCTGCTGGTCGTAAGGTCCCGACAGCATGCGCGCGAATTCCATCTTCCCGACCGCGTCCTCGGCGGCGGTCAGCGTGGCGGCAGCCTCGGCCGCCGTGGGCTCGTCCTTGGCCTCGTCGGCCAGATCGATGAGCACGCGAGCATCCTCGATCGCCTTGGCCTGTGCCTCGAAGGCGTCGACCGCGGCCTTGAGCCGCGCCTGCTCGCGCAAGGTCGCCTGCGCCTTGTCGTTCACGAGCCAGAAGTCGGGTTGGCTGGCCTCCACTTCGAGCTCGCCTATGCGGGATTTCTTGCCGGCGATGTCAAAGATGCCCCCGGAGGATTTCCAGGCGGGAAGACAGCTTGCTGGCGCGCTCGCGAAGGGGGCCGATTTCCATGGCAGGCGAAGCTAGCCACGTCGTGGCGCCGCCCGCAAGTGAATAGGGACACTTCACCGTAGAGGACACAGAGGCAGAGGAGCGCACAGAGGTGGGAAAGGATGTGGCTTCCTCGGTCAAGGGGCCGAACCCGTCACCTCTCCGTGCCCTCGTCCTGCTCGGTGCTCTCTCAAGATTCAGGTCGCGTAGGCGGAGGCGGGCTTTGCCTGCCGCAGCCAGAGCGCGGGAGGGTTTGGCGAGGCCGAGCGCAGC
>JADGRD010000135.1 GCA_017881285.1 Pseudomonadota bacterium
TACTGCATGCCCTGCCACGGCGGGTAGAGCGCCTTCGGGTTGGGAAACAGGGTGCGCGCGACCTTGATGAGAGTGGCCAGCGTGGCCAGGCCTCCGGCCCGGAACAGGCGGAACTTCTGGCCAGTCACCTGACTGACGATGCTCACCAGGTCGCGGGCGCTGATTCGATCTCCGGCGATGTGCAACATCCTCGGCGTGGGTGCCGCATCCAGGGCCACGGCGGCGGTGAAGGCGGCCGTATCGTCGATGGTCGTGAAATCCATGCGCTGGTCCGCATTCCCCCAGTAGAGAACGCGCTTCCATTTGAACAGGATGAAGGGCGCCTGGCCGGTCAGCAGGTCCATGAAGGCGCCGTTGAAGATCGAGGTGGCCGCGATGGGCGCCTTGGCGAGATGTGCGTAGAGCTCGCGGCGCAGATCGAGGTTGCGGTTTTGTCCGACCGGTAACCTCGTGAAATCGATCGAGTAATCCGACGGAATGAAACGCGGCACCCCCGCCTGGACCGCGGCGTCGAGCAGGACCGTCTGCGCATCCACGATCACCTCGCGCAATCCGGCGAGCGCGGACACGACGCAGCTCGCACCCGAGCACGCCTTTGCCATATCCCCGACGCTGGCGAAGTCGACCGGGACGACCGCCACCCCCTGCTGCTGCAGGCGCGCGACCTTGTCCGGCGCGGCGCCGCGCCGGACCAGCGCTTTCACCGTAGCCCCCCGTCCGAGCAGGGCTCTCGCGATACGTCCGCCGAGGTTGCCGGTAGCTCCTGCCAGAACAACAGGTGGGTTCATGGTCGTCCTCCCGCGCGATGGCGTCGTCGGAAGACAGGTTATCCGACTTTCCTCGCGGGCGGGCGGCCGAAGTCCCCCTCTTCGCGCAGCGGCTTGACGGGCTTGGTAGTTGTCAGACAGACTGTATGACAGGAACATGGCCACACGATCTGCCAATCGCATCAACGCGCGGCTGGACGACGAGCTCGCCCGGCGGGTGGACCTCGTCCGCAAGCGCAAGCGGCGGAGCGTGTCGCAAATCGTGCAGGAGTCGCTCGCCCGCTACTGCGACGAGGAGCTAGGTGGAGGAGGCGAAGCGTTGGCGATTCTCAAAGCGGCGGGATTCGTAGGCTGCGCCGACGGTCCCGCGGACTTGTCGTCCGACTACAAGCAGGAGCTGACGCGCTGGTTGCGGCGGAAGACATGATCATCGCCGACACGGGATTCTGGTTGGCGCTGGCCAATCGGGCGGACCGGCACCACGCAGCCGCGTTACGGGCGCTCGAGGGTTCGCACGAGGGGCTCGTCACCACGTGGCCCGTGTTGACGGAGACTTGCCACTTGCTGCTGGCGCGCCTCGGCGTGCAGGCGGAGCTCACCTTTCTGCACGGTCTGCGCGACGGAAGCTGCACGCTCTTCGCTCTTGGGGAGACCCACCTTCTGCGCATCGAAGCGCTGATGGAGCAGTACGCCGATCTGCCCATGGATCTGGCCGACGCATCGTTGGTCGTGCTCGCGGAGGAGCTGGGCGACGGCCGGATCCTGAGCACGGACCAGCGGGATTTCCGCGCCTACCGCTGGAAGAATCGCAAGCCGTTCCGGAATCTACTGCTCGGTCAAGTCTCGCCCCGCGGCCGGTCTGGGCCGCCATGGTAGCCGCGAGCGCGTCGAGGACTAGGGGATACACATCGGCGGGGGCATGCCTGGACAGCCGAACAGGACCTGGACGCTCGTGGTCTGCGCGGTGAGCAAATAGTCGCAGTAGGATCCGGTGAGCTCGATGAACGTGGTCGTCGCCCCATAGCTCCATCCGTTGGCCGGATCCTTCGGAACGAGTTGCTTGTCGACGTAGACCGCGACGTTGTTGAGATCAGGCGGCGCGCTCGGGAATGTGATCGTACAACTCATCGTGGTCCCCGCGACCGCGGCCATGGCGCCGGAGATCTGGTCGGGTGACGTGGCCGGATGGTGCGTGCCGGTGCCACCCGCCCGGGCCAAGTCGTCCAGGGCGGCAGCAGCCGGTCCCGCGCCGATGACGAAGACGGGGAAGCCGGCAAGCAAGGCTGCCGCGCTGGCGGCGACGGCGTCTTCCATGTCGCCAGTGACGGGGCCGGACTGCCCTTCGGCGCACTCCGGGACACCGTCGGTGGCCAGCAGGATGGCCTTGCCGTTTTCGTCGGCGAGGGCGCTCAAGTACGCGGTGGCGGCGCGGATCGCGGCAGCCATGGGCGTGTTGCCGCCCGGGGTGATGGCATCGAGCTGGGCCTGCACCATGGCGCCGGAATCGGCGCCGATCGGCAACTCGGGCGTGGGCGATACCGAGCAGGTCGAGTCCGCTGGAAAAGGCAACACCTCGATGCCCCACTGGACACCAGGCGTGTCGCCGACGATTTTGCCGAGGGCGCTCTTCACGGTTGTCCATCGGTCCGTGCAGTCGGCCGTATCGCTGCACAGGTTCGCGGCATCGTCGCCAGTGCCAGCCGTACACAGGCAGTCCGCGGTGAGGCTGCGCCGCATCGAGCCGGATCGGTCGAGCACGACGAGCACGTCGAACGGTCTGCGGACTGTCGAGACCGCCACGGACCCGCAGAGCCACTCTGCTCCGTCGATGGCTTCTGGCAGGTACGGGCACGGGATGATGCCTCCCGTGCCAGGCGGGCTCCCGTCGGCGATTGCACCACCGGCCCCGGGCGCGTCGAGGCGACTGCTATCGAGGTCGCCGCTAGCCGCGTCTCGCGCGCCGCCGGCGCCCGCATCCTTTGCCGGCGAGGTTTGCGGGCTGTGCCTACACGACATCCAGCCTGCGGAAACCAGAACCAGGAGAAACGATCCCTTGCGAATGCTGAGCCCGAGGGTTCTCCATTTCCGAGGCATCGGTTGATTGTACCCCGTCCCCTGCCGGTCGGGCGGCTGTGCATCCGAGCGACCTGTCCCCTCACCCGCCACGCGCTCGCTCACGGTTGTGCTGGGATGCAGGCGCTGGCGGTGCCGCGCTTGCAGGCCTCGGCGAAGTCGGCCTTTGCGGCATCCATGTCGCCCTTCATCTTGTAGCTTTGTCCGCGCTGGGCAAAGGCGGTGCCCTGGGCGTAGTCCGGAGCGACGCGGATCGCGCGGGTCAGATACTTGATGGCCTCGTCGTACTCGCCATTGCCGCCGTAGATATTGGCCAGGGCAAACAACGCATCCTTGCGATCGGGATCGAGCTCGAGCGCGCGCTTGAGGTTGCCCACCGCCTTGCCCAGCTCGCCCGCCTTGGCGTCGGCCTCGCCGCGCCAGAAGTAGGCATCGGCGTTCCGCGGGTTCGTCTCGATGGCCCGGTCCAGATCGGCACGCGCCCCGGCGGTATCGCCGCGGTTGAGCTTGTCGAAGCCATCCACCACCTGGTTCTGGGCCTGGCGGATGCCGGCCGCCTTGGCGGAGCTGATGAACTTCTCGGCGCTCAGCTCGATCGGCTCGTCCGCCTTGCGCGACAGCGATTGGATCTTCTCGGGAGTCGAGCCGGGGCGGGGAACCACGTACACCGAGGGATAGCCGCTCACCCCCATGCCGCGCGCGAGCTCGGCGTTGTCGGGCGACGACTCGGGGTTGACGCGCACCTTGACCACGTTGGCCAGAAACTCGCGCACCGACGAGGAGGTGATGATGTCCTGGTCCATGCGCCGGCAGTACGGACACCAGTCCACGCGGAAGTAGATGATCATGGGGACGTTGGCGTACTCCTGCTCTTTCTTCGCGCGGCCGAGTCCCTCGGCGTCCTCGAACCAGCTCGAGGACACGGACCGTGTCCCGCGCGGCTCGGACGGCTTGACCTCGACGATGGGCTGGTTGGGCGCGGGCTCTGTCCCAACAGGGCTGGGCTGCGGCTTCGGCACAGGCTGCGCGGGCAGCGCGGTGGGCGGGGGCTTGGCGGGAACCGCGGCTTTCGTGGCTGGCGCAAACGGTGCCTTCATGGCTGGCGCGGACGGTGCCTTCGGCTCGGCTGGCCGCGGCCAGTAGCGATAGGCGGCCGCCACCCCGCCGCCCAGGGCCAGGAGCACGAGCAGGACGCCGAGGGCCCCGGGGCCTCGCTGCACGCTCGGCTGCGGAATGTAGAGGACCGCTGGCCGGGGGCCTCGCGGGGCGCCAACCCCCGGCGTGGCCGGCGTCGGCTCGATGGGCGCTGTGGGCTTTCGAGCCACGGGTGCTCCGACCGCCGCCGGGACCACGACCGCGGGCGTGGGCCCTGGCCCGCGCTCCTCCGAAACGGCTGTGTGCCAGCCTCGCAACGGCGCCTGACAAAGCTCACAGACGACCGCCTTGTCGCTGTTCCCCTCACCACAAGCTGGACACCGCATACGCCCCCATTGTCGCACAGAGCCCCTCCCAGGTGGGGCTCAGGTTTCCCATCAACTTGGCTCCTCTTGGAGCAGGAATCGGTGCGGAGGGGCGAAAGGCCTTCCGGGCCAGCACAGACCGGCCTGCGTGAGCGGTCGCGGTAGCGTGAGCGACCTGCGGAGTCGGCCTGCGTGGGCGACTCGCGTGAGCGTGCGCGGCCCCCGACACGCGGAGCGCTCACGCTCTCACCCCACGCTTTCCGCCTCCCGCGCACCCCACACGAACTCGCTCACGCCCTCGCTCACGCGTCCCGCGAGCCACCAGCCGCGTGCCGGCTCTGCGGGCGGCACGCAATTTCCCGACACGCTCTAGTTAATCCGCTTCCACGCCGGCTTGAAGCCGGTGCCCTGCATGGGCGGGGCATCGTCCGCGATGATGTAGTCGGCGCGGCGGTTGCGTACTTCGTCGGTGTTGTCGGGCGTCTGCACCCGCAGCACGGTCTCGCCGAAGCCCTCGTACGCGATCGGGATACGCACGCCCTTGCCGCGGAACCAGCGCGCCAGCGACTGCGCGCGCCTCTGCGACAACTGCAAGTTGTAGGCATTGTTCCCCACCGTGTCGGTGTGCCCCGCGATGTAGAGGGTGAGGTTCTTGTGCTCCCGCGCTTTGTCCTTCGCGAGGACCTCCTGGATCTTGCCGAAGGCGGCGTCGAGCTTGGGCACCTCGGAGGCGTCGACGTCGGACGAATCCGTGCGGAAGTTGACCTCCTCGTGCGGGATGGGGACGTACCAGGCCGAGTACTCCTGGTCGATGAAGTGCTCGTCACGGTCGTACATGCGCAGCTGGATGGACCCGGTCGGCTGGTCGCGTCCTTGATCCCACCGAACCACCAGCGGCGCGTTGGCCGGCTTGCCGCTGAAATCTTCCTGGAGATCGGCGATCACCGCGCCTTCCTCGGTCTTGACGGTAAGCTGGATCTTGCCTGGCGGCCGCGACATGCGAATTTCCATCCAGTGCTCGTCGAGGGCGTGGGACTTGTCGACCTGGACGCGGAAGACCGCGGTTCGCTCGCCACCACGCGGGCTCGCGGTGGCTTTGGCTTTTTTCGCCGCCGCGGGCGACGTCACGAGCGTCGTGCACAGGGCAGCACTGACGAGGATGGTCCAAGGCATTCGCACGATCGACATGGCTTGCATCAACGCGCCTCCAGACCGCGGCATTCTGGAATTTCGCGTCCGCGAATGCAACACCCGCGCGCGTGGTTCTACGCGCCCTCGCGGCCGTGCACTTGGCACGTCTCCCCCGGCCGCAGCACGGCCAGGCGATCGAGCAGGCCATGCTCGCGAAAGAGATCGGTGAGCCAGGACACCGGCTCGTCGATCGGTTCGTAGCCGAGTGGGAAAGCGCCGTACGCCACCGGCACCAGGAGCTTGGCGCCGAGATCCACGAAAGCCTGGATCGCGTCGAGCGGCGACATGTGGTCCTCGCGCAGGCTGGGCGGCTCGTAGCCGGCGATGGGCAGAAGCGCCACGTCCGGGTGCAGGCGCTGGCCAATCTCCTCGAAGCCCGAGAAGTAGGCGGTGTCGCCCGCGCAATACACGTTGGCGCCGGCGCACTTCACGATGTAGCCGTTCGACGGCCGCCAGGCCCGGTCGATCGGGCCGCGCCGGCCGTCGTGGCGGGCCGCCACCGCGGTGACTTCGACATCGCCGTGTTGAAGCGACTGACCGGGCGGTAGCTCGACCACGCGCGCGAACTGCAAGCGGCGCACGAGCGGCGCGCAGCGCGGTGGCAGCACCACCATGGCCCGCCGGGGCAGCTTCCGCAGGGTGGGCAGGTGCAAGTGATCGCGATGGGCGTGGGAGATGAGCACGAGGCTGGCGTCGGCCGCATCCGCCGCGGCCAGGCAGGCCGCTTCCCGGCGCCGCACACCGAGGAGGAAATCGCCGAGAAAGGGGTCGACGAGCACCCGGGCGCGGCAGGTGGTCAGCATGGCCGAGGCGTGGCCGACAAAGGTGACGGCGATAGCACCGGGCGCGGGGTGCGGCACCTCGCGCGCCTCGGTTCGGCGGGGCCGCGCGACGAGCTGGCGCAGCACCCGGCGCAACATGCGCAACGACAGGACGCGCTTGGCATTGCTCGGCAAGTCCCCGCGAATCCGCCGCCGGTGCTCGTGGTCGAGCTCCTTGGCGCGCTCGATCACCCGCCGCTTCCAGTCGTCTTCGCCGGGCAAGGCCATGTCCCGATAGAGTACCGACTCCGCACGCCGGGGTCGACCTCTACCCGCGCTTCGGGCTATGCTCGCGGCCATGCGTAGGATCTCGCTCTCCATCATCGCCATTACCGTTCCCCTCCTGCTCGCGTGTGCGTGCAAGAAATCAGCGGAAACCGCGGCGGCCGCGCCGCCATCGGTGCAGCCCTCGCTCGACAAGCCCAAGACCCTGAACCAGCACGCGAGCGACGTCTATCGCGCCAGGTTCGCCACCTCGAAGGGCGACTTCGTCATCGAAGTTCATCGCGACTGGGCGCCGAATGGCGCCGACCGCTTCTACAACCTCGTGCGGGCCGGCTACTTCAACGACACGCGTTTCTTCCGCGTGGTCCGCGGCTTCATGGCCCAGATCGGCATCCACGGCAAGCCCGAGCTCAACGCCATCTGGCGCGAGCAGCAGATTCCGGACGATCCCGTCGTAAAATCGAACACGCGCGGCTTCGTTACTTTCGCCACCGCGGGGCCCGGCACGCGCACCACCCAGTTCTTCATCAACTACGCCGATAGCAACAACCGGCTGGACACCATGGGCTTTTCCCCCTTCGGCCAGGTGACGAGCGGTATGGAAGTGGTCGACTCACTCTACGCCGAGTACGGCGAGGGCGCGCCGCAAGGCCGGGGCCCCAACCAGGGCCGTATCCAGGACGAAGGCAACGCCTACCTCATGCGCGACTTCCCCCAGCTCGACTACGTGAAGCAAGCAACGATTCTGCCGTAGACCCCACGCATCCCAGCCTGCGCACTTGCGGCTCGGATGGGGGCTTGCTACCGTCGAACCATGCCGCCCAGGACGACGTACGCCAGCCCCTTCCTGACCCTGATAGCGCTGGCGAGCCTGTGCCTCGCCGCCTGTTCGTCGAGCGGGCCGCGCGACCAGTGGTACGACACGGACGCTGGTCTGGGATACGTACCCCCGGACGGCGGGCGGGTCCCTCACACCGACCTCGGGTCGGGCGTGGACGGAGGCGCCGTTGATCTGGCCGCCACCGTAGACAGCGGCCTTGCGGTCGATGCCCCCATCGACGAGGGTGACTAGGAAGGCGGCGAGTCGCAGGCATGGCGTCACCATCGCCCGATCGAATCACCGAATGGGAAGGCGGCTCCCTTGGCGAGCTGGTGGCCGCGCTGCAGGCGACCGCGCAGCCCGTTCGCATCGAGGTGATTGCGCCGGGAGCGATGGGTGGCAACGCGGGCGAGGTGCACCTGCTCGCGGGCGGGTTGGCCGATGCCCTCGCCGGCAGCCTGCGCCGCGATGACGCAGTGGCCGCTTTGCAACGTATCGACGGCGCCCGTTTCCTGGTGGAAAGTCGGCTCCCTGATCCGGAAACCGGATCCCTCGACGAGCCCGGGCCGCCCGCGGGCAGCCTCAAGGAACGGCCCCTCGCCTCGCTCATGCGCTACTGCGAGGACTACGTGCTCACCTGCCGCCTGGAAATCGCGCGCGGCGCTGAACGGGCCGTGATTGGCTACCGGCGCGGTGAGATCGTCAGTACCGGGGTGAA
>JADGRD010000136.1 GCA_017881285.1 Pseudomonadota bacterium
GGTCGAGTCTCTCGATGAGCCCTTGGCACTGCTCGGGCGACATGTACGCAGCCGTGCCCATGATGGCGCCCGTGCGCGTCTTCATCGAGCTGCCGCGCAAGTCGTCGCGCAGCTTCGCGATACCGAAATCGAGCACCTTCACGCGCTCGCCGGCCCCGACCATCTCGTCGGGCACGAGGAAGAGGTTGTCCGGCTTGAGGTCGCGGTGAACGATGCCCTTGCTGTGCGCGGCCGCCAGCGCCGAAGCGGTCTGGAATGCGATCTCGACGGCCTGGGCGACATCGAGTGGCCGGACACGCTCGAGGCGAGTCGCCAGGCTCTCGCCCTCGAGAAACTCCATCAGCATGTAGGGGACGTTGTCCTCGGGCAACATGCCGACGTCGATGATGTCGATGATGTTGGGGTGGCGGATGGCGTTGGCCGCGCGCGCCTCGTTGAAGAAGCGTGAAACCAGCGATTCGTCGCGCGCCAGTTCGGGCTTGAGCACCTTCACCGCGGCCTTGCGCCCCATGATGGGGTGCAGGGCCAGGTACACTGTCCCCATGCCGCCTTCGCCGAGGAGCGAGACGATTTCGTAGTTGTTGAGGTGTCTTCCTATCACGGCGCAATCCTAAGTCAGTAGAGCGACTAGCCTATCAGAGTTTGGCTGGCCCCACAGGCCGGGGATGGACGGAGCGCACAGACTTTGCCACACTGCCCTATGTGTTGGCAAAAACTTCGTAATCTAGATTTCATATCATTTTTGACGTAACATTGGAAGGTCTTCTGCTGCGGCACAAGGCACGCCCCTTTGGGGAGGTAGTTGGCACACCTCTACAAGGACTTCACAAACCTTCCCCCTTCGCCCACAATAGTTGTCGATGAAGTTTCCTGACCGCGTCTGGGTTCGGATGTCTGCCTACCGTTCTTTGCTTGTTTCTCTCGTGTCCGGGATGCTGGTTATTGGTTGCGTCAACCTGACCAAACCCATGCTCGTGCAGGAATGCGCCAACGCGCCCGGCGGATGCACCCCGAACTGGGTTCCCCCGGACGCCGCAGACGCCACGGCCGGGCAGCCGGACCTCAGGTCCGGCGATGAACCCGCCGTCGTCAAGCATGATGTTGCCCCCGACAATTCGCCGCCTCCAGCGGACGGTCCGGCCGATCAGATCGCACCCGATACCGCCAACAAGGACGTCATCGGCGATACGCGGCCCCCTTCCGACCCGATCGTTTCCACGGAACCCACCTCGCCGCCCGACGACGTCAAGAGCGACCTGCCGGTCGAAAAGCCCGCCGGCGCCGAACCTGGGCCCGAGCCGCAGGCGGGGCCGGAGCCGGGGCCGGAGCCGGGCAAGGAACCTGGGGCGGAGCCAGGACCCGAGCCGGGCAAGGAACCTGGGGCGGAGCCAGGACCCGAGCCGGGCCCCGAGCCGGGAAAGGAGCCGGGACCGGAACCGGGACCGGAGCCGCCGCCGGATGCGGGATCCAAGGCGGCGTGCGCCAACGCAATACCGATTACCGTCGGCTCTGCCGGGGCTGTCGGCACCGGAAACTTCAACACAACTAGCCCGTATTGTTTTGTCACCTGCGACAGCATTCTCTACGGCTGGGGCTGCGACAACTTCACCGAAGCGAGGAGGACCGTAACGGTGAATGGCACTTCGGTAACGTGCGGTGGCGCTCTTCCAGCGAAGAAGTCCGGGTACTATTACTTCGCGATCGGGGCGGGAGGGGAAAATTGGGATGCCATGCACTGGTCGGGGACCGCCGCTGCCTCCTGCACGGCCCCGGCAGGCGGCTTTACCCCGTAGCGATGCGGGGCCGCGGCAGCGGCCGTCACTCCGGCCCCGGCCCGACCACGACCTCATGTGGCTATCGTGGGACTACGATCTCCAGCCCATGGTAGAAGACTAGCGGAAACGCGGGTGGGGCAGAGTCGATGTCGCTCGTGAAACTGGCGCTGATCTTTCTGGCCGCACATGTCGCGACCGCGATCTGCTTTCTCCTCGATCGCGCGCCGGGAACCGCCGCCGCGCTTCATGGGCTTCCGCTCGACGATGCATGGATCCACATGGTCTACGCGCGCAGCCTGGCCGCGTTGCAGGGCTTCGCCTATAACCCCGGCCAGCTCGAAACCGGGTCGACCAGCCCGCTGTGGGCCGTGCTGCTCGTGCCGGCGAGTTGGGCGGCGCGCGCGTTCGGCATCAGCGTCGTGTTGCCGGCGAAGGTGACCGGCATTCTCACGGCCGTAGCGGCCAGCGTGGGCGCGGCTCGCGTCGCGCGGGTTCTGGATCTCGGGTTGGCGGTCGAGCTCGCGGCTGGCCTGGCCATCGCCGTGGATCCCGCGCTGGCGTTCGCGCAAGTGTCGGGGATGGAAGTGATGCTGGCCTCGGCGCTCGCCCTTTGGGCGGTGGCGGAGCTGGCCACCGACCGGGTCTGGCCCGCGGCGATCGCGGCCGCGCTGGCGCCCCTGGCTCGTCCCGAGATGATCCTGCTCGCCTTGCCAGTGCTTGCGCTGATCGAGTGGCGGATGCACCAGCGGGGCGCGCGCCTGTCGCCGCGCCTGCTGGTGCTCGCTCCCCTGCTCGTGGGCGTGGGCGGCTGGATGCTCTACTGCCTGTTGGTTTCCGGCTATCCCCTGCCGAGCACCTTCTACGCGAAGTTCTCGACCCGGACCGAGGTCTGGAGCCACAACGTGGCGCTGGTTCTTGGCCAGGTGCTGCCCGCATGGCCGTGGTTCATCCGCGGCGCCGGGTTCGTCTTGTGGGGGATCGGCGGCTTCCTCCTGCTTCGCCGGGGTCTGGTCGGCGGGTTGGCTGCGGCTTTTCCGGTGGCCTATCTGCTCGCCGCCGCGGGAGAGCAGTACATTCCGCAGGCGTGGCCGTTCTACTGGCAGCGCTACCTGCTGCCGGCGCTTCCCTTCATCCTGCTCGGCATGGCCGTCGGCGCGGTGCACGTCGTCCTGTGGGCGTGGCAGCGACGGCGACATTCCTGGGCGCCCGTGCGTGCCCTCGCCGTGGCGGTGGTGATTCTTGGCACGATTTCCGGCCTGCCCTCCGGCTGGAAGAGTAGCGCCGATCTCTACGCATGGAACTGCCAGAACATCGACGAGCTCAACGTGGCCATGGCGACCTGGCTGCGCGACCACACCGCCCCCGGCGAAACCATCGCCGTGACCGACGCCGGAGCCGCCCGCTATTTCGGTGAGCGTCCCATCTTCGACCTGCTGGGGCTCAACCACCACCGCTTCTTGCACCGGCGAGGGACTTCGGCATCCGACCTCGCTCCGGTTCGCGTAATTTCTACGTTCCCCTCGCACGTTCCCTATCTGCGCGACAATCCCGCCTGGCAGCCGGTCCACCGGGTCGCGACGGGGCATCTGACCATCTGCGATTGTCCGCAATCGGAGCTCGTGGCCTACCGGCGGGTGGAGCCGAGCCGCTAGCTGCCATCGTCGTCGCTCCCGGTCCCCTTGCGCGGCTCTCGGCAATCGGCCTAGATTGCGCCCCAAGGAGAGGCTGCATGACATCGCTTACTACGCCCGGTTGTCGGGGATTCCGGTTGGATGTTCGTTCGCTCGCCGCCCTGATCTTGGCGCTTTCACTGATCACGGTGGGCATGGTGCCTTCGCAAGCGCACGCCGCGAAGGCGAAAGCCAGCAAGGAGCAGAAAGACCCACGTGAGATGCAGGCGCGGGAAGCTTTCGCGGCCGGGAGCTACAAGGAGGCGCTCGACATCTACACCAAGCTCTACGCCGAGAAGCTGCACCCGACCTACCTGCGCAACGTCGGGCGCTGCTACCAAAACCTCGGCGAGCCCGCCCGCGCCATCTCCAGCTTCCGCGAGTATTTGCGCAAGGCCAAGGACATGCCGGCCGACGAGCGCACCGAGGTCGAGGGCTTCATCAAGGAGATGGAGGAGCTGCAGAAGAAGAACGCCGCCGCGGCCACGCCGCCGGTGGCCCCGCCGCAGCCCCTGCCCGTGGCCGCGCCACCCGTGGCGCCCGCCGCGCCGCGGCCGATGGTGATGGTGCAGCAGCCCGCCCCCGCGCCTGTCAGCGCGACACCGCCTTTCTACAAGCGCGCCTGGTTCTGGGGCGTGGTGGGCGGCGTGGTCGTGGCCGCCACCGTCGGGGGCCTGTGGGCGGGCGGGGTGTTCTCGAAGTCGACGAACCATTGTCCGGCCGGGGCCGTCTGTCCTCCTTGATTGCGGGAGCCACCATCATCATGTCCAAGTATTCAACGCTTGCCTTCCTCGGTCTCGTCCTGCTTCTGCTCGGGCCGGCTTGTTCCAAGAGCGACACCTATTATCTGCTCGTCGATGTCTCGCTGGAGACCGGCGTACAAACGCCAGACAGCGTGATCTTGGTTGCGACCCAGAACCAGGCCACGCTCAAGCTGGCCACCGTGTCCTGGTCGTTGGCCAAGGCCGGGGTCCTGGAGGTCGGCCTCGTTCTGCCCAACGACACCACAATCCCGGTCGTGGTGACCGGCAGCGCGTATCTCGGTAGCCAACTCGTGGGTCGGGGCATGACCCCGCCACAGACGATCATCGGGGGCCGGAACAATGGGCCCGTCGCTCTCCTCATCGAGACCCTTCCCGTGACGGTAGTCGACGGTGGTGTTCCCGACTCGGCGGCCGATGGCCCCGGCAGTGGCGAGACGTCGGCGGGCGATGGCCCGGGCAGCGAGCGGGCCAGCACGGACATCTTGGCAGCCGATGGCGTGGATGCGCCCAGCGGCGACGGCCCGGCGACCGGAGGCAGCGACGGTGGACCCGGGCCGGACGCCGGAACCGATGCAGGGACTGACGACAGCGGCCGCGATGCGCCCGCCGCGGACAAGGACACCCCGCCCGTGCTCGATGCCGCGGTGGACGGCGGGTCGCCGCTCGACGTCTCGGGAGCGGACGGTGGGGGCCGCCAGTGGTCAACCCCGTTCCAGGTGCAGGGCCCCTCCGACTTCCCAACGCCCTCGGTGGCCGTGTCGCCCGCGACCGGCGACGCGGTAGTGGCCTGGTATGACTCCGCCACTGGCATCCAGGCCGTCCACTACGCGGCCGCGAGCGACACCTGGAGCGCGTCGCCCGCCACACTCGAAACGCGCGGCACGCCGCTGAGCGTTCAGGCCGCGGTGGATGGCACCGGTCACTACGTCGTGGTCTGGGCCCAGAATGACCTGATCACCAGCCCATCCCTGCTCGGCGTATGGGCGAGCTACTCGGCCGATGGCCTGACTTGGTCGAATCCACCCGTGCTGCTCGCGGCGGGCCCGTCCAACGCCGACTACGGCGACGTGCGTGTGGCGATGAATCGCGCGGGCCAGGGCTGGGTGGTCTGGGATCAGACCATCACCGGGAGCATGTCGGGCAGCGATCCCGAAACGATCTACGCCGTCTTCTTCAGCGGAACCACGGCCAAGACCCCGGTGATCGTGAAGGCGGGCACCACCAATGGCTGGGCCCGGGAACGGCTGCCGCGTGTGGCCGTCGACGGCCAGGGGCACGGCCTGGCGGTGTGGACAGAGGCCGATCCCAACCCCGCGGTGGGCTACGACAGTACCTGGGGCGCGGCGCTGGCCGACGGCACAACCCCGTCACCGCTGCTGCTCGAGAGCTACGACGCAGACGTCACCTTCGGGGGCGACGTGGCCATGAATGCCAATGGTCAAGGCGTGGCCATCTGGGCCGAACGGCGATCGAGCAGCTACATCACGGCCGATGTCTTCGCTCGTCGCTACAGCGTGAGCCAGGGCTGGGATCCCGAGCCGCCACGGCTCTATGCCGCAAACTTCACGGGGGATCTTTCGGTGGATGAGGATCGCTACGGGACGGTGAGCATCGGGTTCTCCGAACCGCGCACGGTGGGCAACTACCAGGCGACCTTCTCCACGCAGGCGGTGGGCGGAGCCTGGAGCACGGCGAACATCGAATCCGACGATCTCGCCCCGGGCTACACCACTACCGACATCGAGCCGCAGGTGCGAACCGCGTTCACTACCGGCGACGTGCTCATGGCTTGGCGCAAGCGGGTGGATGGCAGCACCTTCGCCCCCCACTTCCGCTGGCGCCGCAACGGGACTTGGGGCGTGGAAAGCGAGGTGGGCAGAATCGACAATCTCTACACCTCCGACCTCCACATCGGCGTGGCTGACGATGGGCGCGCGGTCGCGGCCTGGACCTACTACCACTGCTCCTACGACAGCCTCCATCCCGACAAGTGCTCCGACGCGCCTTTGTCGTCGCTGCCTGCGAGCACCAAGGCCGCCATCGCGACCCTGTTCGTCGCGGTGTACAAGTAGCCCCACCTGACCAGCTGCGTTTGTCCGCAGTCGGAGCTGGCGGCCTACCGGCACATCGATTCGACAAGATAGTGTGGGCGGGCTCACGGACTGTTTGACTTGACTAGGCTTGTCAGGCAGCGATAGAAGCGCCGCCATGAAACCCCAAATCAGGTTGAATGTTTCTTCTAGGAATCTTGGCCGGCTCGCAGTTCTGGGCTTGGTCGTCACGCTCGGCGCTTGCTCGGGTCGCAACGCGGACAAGTCCGTGGAGTCTTCGACCTATGCGCTCACGGGCTCGTTCGTGATCTCGGGCGTGGTCACGACATCGAAAGGTCCCGTCGTGGGCGCCACCGTGAAACTGCAGGGGTCGGAAACCCGCACCGCCTTCTCCGACGCGACCGGGCACTACTCCATTCCCGGACTCGGCGCCGGCAGCTATCAGGTGTCGGCGTCCGCGGGTACCGCCTGCGCGAGCACGGCTGTGGCGCTCAACAACATCACCGGCAGCATGACGGTCGATCTCGGAATGACCGGGACTGGCTGTGCGACCTTCGTCGGGGTACTCGGGCCGCAAGGCCCGGCAGGGCCCAAGGGAGACACCGGTGCAACCGGGGCGAAGGGACCTGTGGGCCCGGCTGGCCCAGCGGGCGCGACTGGTCCAGCGGGCGCGACTGGCCCAGCGGGCGCGACTGGCCCAGCGGGTCCGCAAGGCAGTCCCGGCGTCGCCGGTCCACAGGGCATTCCGGGGGTGGCAGGGCCCGCGGGATCGCCAGGCGTAGCGGGTCCAGCAGGGCTCCAGGGTCCGTCCGGTCCGCAGGGCGCAACGGGTCCTCAGGGGCCAGTGGGTCCCCAGGGTCCTCCCGGAGCCGTAACGCCGCCACTCACCGTCATCGGCTCCATGAGCCTGGGCGACGTGGTGTCCAATGCGCCCATCCGCGTGTTCAGCCAGCGGGCGGATATCCCGTTGGATCCGGCTACCGGTCATCCAGCCGGGACGGCACAGGTGTCCGACATCCAGATCAGTCGGGACAGCGATGCCGCGAGCCCGAAGCTCGCCTTTGTTGCCGCGATCGGCACGACCACGGATACGGCGCAAATCGTGCTTGCCGGGGGCGCGCTCACCATCGGGCTGCAGGCGGTTAAAGTCTCCCTCGCCAGCACGGATTCATCCCAGGACGGCGTGCCCATCGAGAAGCTTACGGTGCACTTCAGGAAGGCCACGTACACCTACAATAGCGGGAGCTCATCGGCCACGTTCACCTACGACCCGTTGAGTGATCGCGGCTCCTCCGGTCCCATCCCGTTCACCCCCAACTTCGTCTTCTTCGGCCCGGGCGTCGACCCTGGCTCCTATGCGGGCCAGACGCCATTCACCAAGCTCGTGTTTGGCGTGACCGGCCCCAGCACAGGTCGTGCGGTCGTTTCTCCGCTCTCGCTCGTCACCGGCGTCACTGCGGAGACGATCAAGCAGCTGAGCATGGTCGTTGCGGAGGAGCCAACTCAGAACGTGACCGCTCGGTTCACAGCGATCGATACGAGTGGCGTGGCCGTTGATCGGATGCGCTATGCGCTCGCGAGCACGCTTGCTTCATCGGTGGTGATCGAGACCTCCCCGACCGGAGTGCTCCAGGAGACCATGGCGCTCCAGGTCGGCGGAAAGATCACCTGGTCGGCCAAGCCGCTCGCGGGTGGCGATGAGGTGTCGACCGAGTGGGATCCCACCTCCAATCGCTAGCCTGACAGAGTGAGCGGCGGAACCGAGTACAGTAGTTCCGTGGCTGTGACGGAGGGGCGCAGGGATATC
>JADGRD010000137.1 GCA_017881285.1 Pseudomonadota bacterium
TCGCTTGACGAGTTCCCGCAGTTTCTCCAGGTTCTGACCGGTGAGATCTCGCTCGTCGGCCCGCGCCCGCACGCAGTCGCACACAACGAGAAATATCGGGCGATCATTCACGGCTACATGCTTCGCCACACAGTCAAACCAGGTATCACGGGCTGGGCGCAAGTCAACGGCTGGCGCGGGGAAACCGCCGAGCTGGTGAAGATGGAAGAGCGGGTTCGGCATGACATGGAGTACATCCGAGATTGGAATCTGTTTCTCGACCTCAAGATCATCTTCCTGACGGTGTTTGGCTCCAAGAAGAGCCAGAACGCTTGCTGACCCATGGAATGCAAATCAGAACATTCGAACGCTGCGCGAGGACAGGACGCGCTGCCAACGATGAGGAGAGAAAGGTGCGTATGCTTTGGACGACGGCAGCGGTCTTGTTGGTCATGTGGGGACCGGTGCTCCTCTCACCCGGACGGCGCAGGCGGCCCCGCGGGGATAGCTCGACTTCGCGGGGGCAGTGAGTTGTCATGATTCTATCCAACTCGGAAGGATTGGCAGGCTGCGACCTGCTGCGAGGCTTGGTCTTCTGGGAGAAGCCCAATTCCGAGATTGAAACTCGCTTGGCCGCTATTTCCGAAGCCCCCCTGGATTTCCAGGAGCTGGCTCTCGATCTCACGGGCTTGACCGTGCCCGATGAAATCGCCCGGGTGACCTTCAGTGCCCTGGCCGCCCATAGCAAGGAGCTGGGTGAGGTCCTCAAGCGACCGATCGGCATCCGGACCGCCGCGCTGGACCTGCTCGATCGCCTGGAAAATCGTCTGCGGGAGGAAGGGGTCGTGCAGGAGCCGCCGCATGAGAACCTTGTGCGCATGGCTTTTGTCGACTATCTCACCGGGCTACCGAATTTCCGCAGCCTTTCAGAGCGCTTCGAAAACGAGATCAAGCGCGCCACCCGCTATGGGCGACTGCTCTCCCTGATCATGTTCGATCTGGACGGTTTCAAGGAGATCAACGACCGCTTCGGCCATCTGGCGGGCAACGCCGCCTTGAAGCACGTGGCTGACTTGCTGCGCGGCTTCGTCAGAGAAACCGACGTGGCCGGGCGTTTCGGCGGCGACGAATTCATGGTCCTGTTGCCTGAAACCCCCAAGCACATCGCCGAAGGATTGGCCGCGGACATTCAGGCGATGATTGGCGCTACGCCCCTGCCATGGGCAGGACACGAGCTGCTCCCCTTGACGGTCAGCCTGGGCATGGCTTCGTTTCCGCGCGATGCACGCTGCGCGGATACCCTGATGGCCGAGGCGGACGGCGCCATGTATAGCGCCAAGCGGGCCGGGCGGAACCAAGTATGTTTTGCGAGGCCAAGGACCTCCGCGCGGCTTTCGCACGGTCCGTTCGCGACCCAAACGTATGAATCCGTTCATGTCATCGGAGATTTCAACGGGTGGGATCGATCGGCCGAACCCATGATTTGGGATCCTCCCAAGAGCTGTTTCTCGGTCGAGTTGTTTCTGGCGCCTGGCAAGTACGAGTACAAATTGCTGCTCAACCAGGAAAGTCTCACCATCGACCCGAACTGCCCGGAGACCGTCTATGACGGATTCGACGGGCGCAATTCCGTTCTCAGGGTCTTCCCGTAGGGACGACGGGGTCGGCGCCTTCATGCTCTGGCCACCGACCCGGCGAGCGCCGGAGCGAGACGGGCTGGGCGCTCTTGCCAGCGTCGATCCTGGGCAGAACGGCTGTGGTCTTTTCGGCGCGAGGGAGTAGACTGGCTCGTGTTCGCGACGGTGACTTGGGCAAACAAAATCGCGGCGAGGAGCGCCCCGCGATGCCGATCAGGCGTGGTTGATGCGTAGGACGGACCGGGGAACCATGCTTTCGTGGTCGGGGCGGCTGCGCGGGGTCGTCCTGGGCGGGGGCGACGTGGCCGACGAGCCGCCCCTGCGCGCCGAGTTGCTCAGTGCCGACCAGATGAAGCAGCACGGGCGAGTCCTGGCTGCATCGCACGAACTGGCGCTGCGCTGGGCCCCCGATCGATTGCTGGCTCGGCTCAGCGAGAACGAAAGAATCCTGAGCGAAACCTGCAGGCTGCTGACCCAAGCGCTGACGGCCGACCGCCACATCGTCCCGGCGGGAGAATGGCTGCTCGACAATTTCTATCTGGTCGAGGAGCAGATTCGCACGGCAAGGCGGCACCTGCCGAGGGGCTACAGTCGGGAGTTGCCCCGTCTGAGCAGCGGCCCATCGGCGGGCCTTCCCCGCGTGTACGACGTCGCGCTGGAGGCGATCTCGCACGGGGATGGACGGGTCGATCCCGAAAGTCTGGGTGGCTTCGTTGCGGCGTACCAGACGGTGATGGCTTTGAAGCTGGGCGAATTGTGGGCGATTCCCATCATGTTGCGTCTGGCGCTCATCGAGAACCTCCGGCGGGTGGCCGCGCGGGTCGCCGGCGCGCGGATCGAGCGCGAGCGTGCCGCCACCTGGGCAGAGCAGATGGCGGCCGTGGCCAAGGAGGATCCGAAGAGCCTCATCCTCGTGACCGCGGACATGGCGCGGGCCAACCCGCCGATGGTGAGCTCGTTCGTGGCGGAGCTGGCGCACCGGCTGCAGGGACTGAGCCTGACCTTGCCGCTCACCTGGATCGAGCAGCGCCTTTCCGAGTCCAATCTGACGATCGAGCAGATGGTCCACGCGGAGAATCAGCAACAGGCGGCCGATCAAGTTTCCATCAGCAACAGCATCGGCAGCCTGCGCACCCTGGGGGCGACAGACTGGCGCAAGTTCGTGGAGAGCGTGAGCGCGGTCGAGCAGACCCTGCGCGAGGATCCCGCCGACGTCTACCGCGGGATGGAATTCGCCACACGGGACCACTACCGCCGCACCGTGGAGAAGATCGCCAGGCGCAGTCCGCTCGCGGAAAGCGCGGTGGCGCGTCAGGCGATCCTTCTCGCTCAGGCGGGCACGACCAGTGACACCGGCGACGAACGAGCTCGGCACGTCGGCTTCTACTTGATCGACCGCGGATTGCCGCAACTGGAACGGGCGGCGGGTATGCGTGGTTCGATCGCGGGGGTCTTGCGCGGGCCGGGCGGCCGCTTCTCTTTGTTCGTCTATTTGGGTGGCATCGTCCTGCTGGCGGCGATCGGTACCGGCGGCCTCGTGGCCCGAGTCGATGCCGACGGTGGCCCCCGCTGGCTTCTCGCTCTGGTCGGGATTCTATCGTTGCTGTGTGCGAGTCAGCTCGCCGTGGCGCTGGTGGACTGGTTGGCGACTTTGCTGGCGACGCCGCACATGTTGCCCCGCCTGGACTACGCGGACGGAATCCCGCGGCAATCGCGTACACTCGTCGTGATCCCGACCATGCTTTCGAGCGCCGCGGCCATTGCGGACCTCGTCGAAGGGTTGGAAGTTCGTTTCCTGGCCAACCGGGACGAGAACCTGCGCTTCGCGCTTCTGACCGACCTTCTGGATGCCCGCGAGGAAACGCTGCCCGAGGACGAGGCGCTGGTGTTGCTCGCCAAGAGCAAAATCGAGGAGCTGAACGCGAAGTACGGCGGCCCCAGCAACGGCCCGTTTCTCCTCTTGCATCGCCCACGCCGCTTCAACCCACGCGAGCGGAAATGGATGGGCTACGAGCGCAAGCGCGGCAAACTTGCGGCGTTGAACGCGTTCTTGCGCCGGGCTGGTCCGGAAGCCGGCCCACAGACCGATTTCTCGCTCGTCGTCGGCAATACGGCGGGGCTCTCAGAGGTCAAGTACGTGATCACCTTGGACACCGACACGCAGTTGCCGCGCGATGCCGCCAGGCAACTGGTCGGAGCCCTGGCTCACCCTCTCAATCGGGCGACCTTCGACGAACGCACGCAACGAGTCCGTGCCGGATACGGAATCCTCCAGCCACGCATGGCCGAGAGCCTGTCGGGTGTCAGGTCACGCTATGCCCAGCTCTGGGGGAGCGAACCGGGACTCGACCCGTACACCCGCGCGGTTTCCGATGTCTATCAGGATCTCTTCCAGGAGGGCTCGTTCATCGGCAAGGGAATCTACGATGTCGATGCCTTCGAGCACGCACTGGCCGGCCGCTTTCCCGAGAACCGCATTCTGAGCCACGATCTGGCCGAAGGATGTTATGCGCGCTCGGGACTGCTCACCGATGTGCAGCTCTATGAAGTGTATCCCCCGCGCTACAGCGCGGATGTGGCGCGCCGGCACCGGTGGATTCGCGGCGATTGGCAGATTGCCTTCTGGACCCTGCCGTGGGTTCGCGCCCCGCGCGTGGGCTGGCAGAAGAACCCGCTCCCCCTCCTCGCGCGCTGGAAGATCTTCGACAATCTCCGGCGCAGTCTGGTGCCGGTGGCCGCGACGTTCTTGTTGCTGCTCGGTTGGACGTGGCTTCTCCGGCCCTGGTTCTGGACGCTTGCGGTACTCGGCGTCTTTCTGGTTTCGCCCATCGTCGCTTCCCTCGTCGATCTTCTCCGGAAGCCGAAAGACGTGCTGCTCGCGCAGCACCTGACCGGGTCCGGCCGTTCGGCCGCCTTGCGCTTCGCTCAAGTGGGTTTTGCCTTCGCGTGTCTGCCGTACGAGGCATACTTCAGCCTCGATGCGATCCTACGCACGACCTTCCGCGTGCTGATTAGCCATAGGCGGCTCTTGGAATGGGGTCTCGCGGGCGACGCGAAGTCCAGCCGTGGTGCCGATCTCGCCGCGTCCTTTCGCACGATGTGGAGCGCGCCCGTGCTCTCCGCCTCGGCGGCGCTCTTTCTCGCTCGCGTTCGGCCCGAAGCGTTGGCTCTCGCCGTGCCCATCCTGGCCCTCTGGTTCGCCGGCCCGGCCATCGCGTGGTGGTCGAGCCGGCCCCTCCCGCGCCGCGCTTCCAAGTTGACGGAGGCCGACGCCCGCTTCCTCCGGGGAGTCGCCCGCAAGACCTGGGCCTTCTTCGAGGCCTTCGTCGGTGCGAAAGATCACTGGCTGCCGCCGGACAATGTGCAGGAGCATCCCGCACTGACCATCGCCCATCGTACGTCCCCGACCAACATGGGGCTGTCGTTGCTCGCGAACCTGGCGGCCCACGACTTCGGCTTCATCTCGACCGGGCGACTCATTGAACGCACCGCCAATGCCATTCACACGATGAAATCCCTGGAGCGCCATCGTGGCCATTTCTACAACTGGTACGACACGCAGTCGCTGAAGCCGCTGCGGCCCCATTACGTCTCCAGCGTGGACAGTGGCAACCTCGCCGGGCACCTCCTGACCCTCCGGCAGGGACTGCTCGCCCTCATCGACGAAAAGATCGCGGGTCCACGCCTTTTCGCTGGAATGGCCGACACGTTCGCGATGGTGGCCGCTGTCGCAGAAGATTCAGCCCGCAGTGACCTCTCCGAGGTGGAGAGCGCATTGACCTTGGCCGTGGACGTCCCACCGCCTACGCTCGTGGCCGCGCGCCACGCCATCGCATCGATCGCGCAAGCGGCCGAATCGCTCGCCGCTCGGTTGGCCGCGGGCCCGGAGGGCCAAGCCAAGGTGTGGGCGCAGGCCTTGGTCCGGCAGTGCCAGGATGCGATGGCCGATCTGGCATTCATTGCCCCCTGGACATCGTTGCCAGGAGATCCCTCTCGCCCGGATGGAATTTCCGGCCTCGATCGGCTCCCGACACTGCGCGAATTGGCCGGGGCCGCGCCGGGGCTCTTGCCCGCCATCGCGGAGCGGCTTTCACCGGGCGTCGCGGACGCGCATGACGGGGCCGAACTACGGCGGCTGATCGGCGAGGGTAGTCAGCGCGCCAGCAAAAGGATCGCCGTCGTGACCCGGCTCGCCGTTGCCGCTGGCGATCTTACGCATGTGGCGTACGACTTTCTTTTCGATCAGACCCGCCACCTGCTGGCCATTGGGTACAACGTGGACGAGCGCCGGTGCGACGCTAGCTTCTACGACCTGCTGGCTTCCGAGGCCAGGCTGGCCACCTTCGTGGCCATCGCGCAGGGACAACTTCCGCAGGAGAGCTGGTTTGCCCTGGGACGCCGGCTCACCAGCGAAGGTGGCAAACCCATCCTGCTTTCATGGAGCGGATCGATGTTCGAGTACCTGATGCCGGCCCTCGTGATGCCGACCTACGAGGGCACGCTGCTCGATCAGACCTGCCAAACCGCGGTGCAGCGGCAGATTGAGTATGGTGCCCAGCGCGGGGTGCCGTGGGGCATGTCGGAATCCGGCTACAACCTCGTGGACGCTCATCTCAATTACCAGTACCAGGCGTTCGGCGTGCCCGGCCTGGGACTGAAGCGTGGGCTGGCCGAGGATCTGGTCGTGGCCCCCTATGCCTCGTTGCTGGCTCTGATGGTGGCGCCTGACGAGGCGTGTGAGAATCTGCATCGACTCGCGTTCGAGGGGTGCGAGGGCAGTTACGGATTCTACGAGGCCATCGACTACACGCGGTCCCGCCTGCCGCGCGGGCAAACCAGGGCACTGGTCAGGTCTTTCATGGCCCATCACCAAGGCATGAGCTTGCTGTCGCTGGCCTATCTCCTGCTGGACCGACCGATGCAAAGGCTCTTCAATGCGGATCCGGCGTTCCAAGCCACGACGTTGCTCCTGCAGGAACGCATCCCCAAGGCGGTCGCGCCGTATCTGCACACCGCGGAGCTTGCCCAGTCGCGCACTGCCGCTGGCGCCGCCGAGACGCCGGTGCGGGTGTTCGACACGCCCCACACCTCTACCCCCGAGGTGCAGCTCTTGTCGAACGGCCGTTACCACGTCATGGTCACCAATGCCGGCGGCGGCTACAGCCGCTGGAAGGACCTCGCTGTCACCCGCTGGCGCGAAGACAGCACGCGCGACCATTGGGGCACGTTCTGCTACGTGCGCGACGCCGCCAATGGGACGTTCTGGTCGACCGCCTATCAACCGGCGCTCACGCGAACGGATAGCTACGAGGCCATCTTCTCGGAATCTCGGGCGGAGTTCCGCTGTCG
This sequence comes from Pseudomonadota bacterium, assembly GCA_017881285.1. Lineage (GTDB taxonomy): Bacteria > Myxococcota_A > Polyangia > Fen-1088 > Fen-1088 > Fen-1118. The sequence continues at coordinate 6,966 of JADGRD010000137.1, forward strand.
AAAGCACGACCTCGATGCCCACACGGAGATAGCGGTTTCGCCCGAAGATGATATCGAGCTGCGCCGGATCACCATCACCAACCGCGCCCGCAAGCGTAGAACCATCGACCTGACGAGCTACGCCGAGGTCGTCCTGGCCGTGCCCGCCGCGGACGCGCAGCATCCAGGCTTCAGCAATCTGTTCGTGCAGAGCGAGATCCTGCGGCAGAGGAACGCCATCCTTTGTACGCGCCGGCCGCGCTCGGCGGGCGAGGCGGCGCCGTGGATGTTTCATCTGATGGTCTTGCACGGGGCCGAGGCGGGAGAGATCTCGTACGAGACCGACCGCTCGCGGTTCATTGGCCGCGGCCGTACCGTCGCGGATCCCCAGGCGATGAGCAACGGCGCGAAGCTCTCGGACAGCCAGGGCTCCGTGCTCGATCCCGTCGTCGCCATCCGGCAGCGGATCACGCTCGAGCCGAACGCGTCCGCGACGGTGAACATCGTCACCGGTGTGGGCGAAACGCGCGAGATCTGCCTGGGATTGGTCGACAAGTACCAGGACCGGCGCCTCGCAGACCGCGTCTTCGATCTGGCCTGGACCCACAGCCAGGTGGCGCTGCAACAGATCAACGCCAGCGAAGCCGATGCGCAACTGTATGGTGGGTTGGCCGCAGCCATCCTCTACGCCAACGCATCGCTGCGCGCCGACCCGAACGTGGTCAAGAACAACCGCCGCGGGCAGTCCGGCCTCTGGGGCTATTCCATTTCCGGCGATTTGCCCATCGTGCTGCTCAAGATTCGGGATACGGCGAATGCCGAATTGGTTCGCCGGTTGGTCCAGGCCCATGCGTACTGGCGCCGTCGCGGATTGAAGGTGGATCTCGTGATCTGGAACGAGGATCACTCCGGCTACCGGCAGGTGCTGCACGATCAGATCATGGCGCTCATCGCGGCGGGCGGCGAAAGCAACGTGACCGATCGACCGGGCGGCATCTTCGTGCGGCCGGCCGACCAGATCGCCGACGAAGATCGCATTTTGGTGCAGACCGTGGCGCGCGTCGTTGTGACCGACGCTCTCGGAGATCTGGCCGACCAGATCAGCCAGCGA
>JADGRD010000138.1 GCA_017881285.1 Pseudomonadota bacterium
GGGTTCCCATATCAATGTTCGCGTGGGGAGCCGGCGAGCTTTGCTCGACGCGGACCATCGCGGGAGGGTTTGGGAACCCTCTGAGGGTTCCCATATCAACAGTGGAGCGCTTGCCGCCCCTAGCCAATCTTGCGCAGTTGCTCGCCGGTCCGGCCAAACCGGCGCTCGCGCCCGCGGAAAGAGTCGAGCGCTCGTATGAATTCAGCCCGGTTGAAATCGGGCCAGAAGGTCTCGGTGAAGTAGAGTTCGGCATAGGCGGATTCCCACAAGAGGAAGTTGGAGAGCCGCTCTTCGCCAGAGGTGCGAATCATCAAATCGAGTTGCGGCAGTCCGTGGGTCTGCATCGCGGCCTGGAAGCGTTCTTCGTCGATGTCCTCGGAATTGAGGACACCCGCTTTCACCATGTCGCAGAGCGCGCGCGTGGTCTCCACGATGGACTCACGGCCGCCGTACGACAGCGCCAGGCACAGGGTCATTTTGCGGTTGTTCGCCGAGTCCCGCTTGAGAGCCTCCAAGGGCTCGCGCACGAAGCTCGGCAGGCGGTCGACATTGCCGATCGTGATGAGGCGAATGTCGTTGTCCATGATCTCGGGGCGCTCGTCGATGACGTAGTCACGCAGGAGCTGCATGAGCATCGCCACCTCGTCGGGCGGCCGCAGCCAGTTCTGCGCCGAGAAGGCGTAGAGGGTCAGCGCGCGCACGCCGACCTCGCGCGCGGCGCGCACGATCTCGCGCACGGACACCGCGCCCCGGCGGTGTCCCTCGATGCGCGGCAACCCACGCAGCTGTGCCCAGCGGCCATTACCGTCCATGATAATTGCGACGTGGCGCGGCAGGCGACTTGGATCAGAAGACATGTGGCGTTCTCGGGTACCACATGAACAGACTTCCTTCAACTGGCGCAAGCGAATCCTGTGACGAACCGCTCAACCGCCGGGTGGCGGAGGCCGAGCCCACGATGGTCCGTCTAGGTTACAACGAAAACCCCGCCCGCACCCCATCGACGCGCGCGCTGCCCGGTGGCCCCTTCTGCCTTGAGTCAAATCACCATGGGAAACGAGTTTGTGGCGGGGCCGGGAATCGTTTACGCTCGGAGGCCACCCCACCGCCGATGTCGGCGGCATCCTGACGAAAGGCGATTCTGCGCATGAAAACGCGTGAGGACATCGAGTCGTATCTCCTGAAAATGGGCGTCAATCACGAGGATCTCGGCGGTGACATCTGGCGCCTCCGCGGGAACGGCATGGAGAACCTGATGGTCTCCCTGGCCGGTCCCATCGTGGTTTTCCGCCTCAAGATGATGGATGTGCCCGCAGCGCGGCGCGAGGCCCTGTTTGAAACCCTGCTCCGCCTCAATACCACCGAGCTCTTTCACTGCGCCTTTGGCCTCGAGGGCAACGCCGTCGTGCTTGGCGGCGCGCTCGAGCTTGAAAACCTAGACTACAACGAGTTCCAGGCCGTCATCGACGACATCAGCATGGCGGTCAGCAAGCAGTATCCGGTGCTCTCCAAGTTCCGGGCCGTGGCCTAGGCCCGGCCAAACCATCGAGGAAAACCGTCATGGGAATCTTTTCGCGTATCGGCACCCTGTTCAAGTCCAACCTGAACGACGCCATCTCCAAGGCGGAAGACCCGGAGAAGATGCTCAATCAGGTCGTCCTCGACATGCAGAACCAGCTCGTCGAGGCGAAGAAGCAGGTCGCGCTCTCCATCGCCGACCAGAAACGCCTGGAAAAGCAGCGCGACGAGCAGGCCGACCTGGGCCAGGAATGGGAGCGCAAGGCCATGCTGGCGGTGCGCGCGGGCGACGAGAACCTGGCCCGCGAGGCGCTCAAGCGCAAGGCCGAGCACGAGGGCCAGCTCGCCGAGTTCAGCAAGCAGGCGCAGCTGCAGAAGGACGCGGTCGACAAGCTCAAGGACCAGCTCCGCGGGCTCAACGACAAGATCGAGGAGGCCAAGCGCAAGAAGAACATCCTCATCGCGCGGCAGAAGCGCGCCGAGGCGCAGAAGACCATCCAGAGCACGATGAGCGGGCTGTCCGACACCGGCGCCTTCGACACCTTCGAGCGCATGTCGCAAAAGGTGGATCAGATTGAAGCCGAGGCCGAGGCGCACACCGAGCTCGGCAACGAGCTCAGCGGCGATACCTTGCAGCAGAAGTTCAAGGCGCTCGAGGCGGGTAGCACGAGCACGGACGACGCACTCGCCGAGCTCAAAGCCAAGATGGGGCTGGGGCCGGCCCCCCAGGCCAGGGCGGAGCTCCCCCCGGCCGCGGCGGATGCGCTCGCGGAGCCCGACCCCGCCAAGGCCAAGGCCGCAACCGTCCCCACTCGCAATCGATAGGACGAAGGTGTCCAGCTCGCGTGATCAGCTCCGGCGACGAAGCGCCAGCGGCCGGGCAACGCGGAGGGCGCGCGGGAAGTAATGGCCAAGAAGATCCTCCTCGTCGAAGACGACGCCATCGCCCGCAAATCGATGGAGCGGCTGATCTGCACCGACGGACGGCTGGCCGGGTTGGAACCAAGCGTGGTGCACGCCGCGAGCGGACAGCAGGGTCTGGCCATCTTCGTCGACGAGCGCCCGGATCTCATCGTCACCGACCTGTTCATGCCGGCGATGGACGGCTTCGCCTTCTGCCGGGCCGTGCGCGAGGCGCCCTTCGGAAAAGAGGTGCCCATCATCGTCGTGTCCGGGATCTACAAGGATCCCGAGCAGGTCCAGAGCATCGTCGACGAGGTGCACGGCCATTTCCTGCCCAAGCCCTTGCGGGCCGATGATCTGATGCGAACCGTACTGTCCTGCTTCGGCCAGCCGGAGCCCCAACCGGCGGCCCCCGAAGAGAAGCCGGACGACAAACCGGTCCCCATGAAGGGCACCTTGCGCATGCTGCAGGCGCCCGTCGCGGAAGCGGCCAGCCCGCCCAATCCCATCGGTTCCGGGGTGCTGGCCGACCGGCATGTGGGCTGCTTGATCTTCGACATAGCCGAAACCAACACGACCGGCACGCTTTCCCTGGTGCGCGGCAAGGTCCGCAAGGACTTCTACGTTCGCACCGGGCAGGTCGTCGCGGCGGACTCGAACCTGCGCCAGGAGGCGCTCGGCACGCTGCTTTGCGCCAAGGGCATCGTCGACGAAGGCCAGCTCAACTACCTCCTCTCCGAAACCAAGGCGCGCGGCCACAAGATGGGCGCCGTGCTCGTCGAGCTCGGCTGGCTGTCGCCCGACGAGGTCTTGCAGTGCCTCGCCGCCCAGGCGCGCAAGCGCATCGCGGACTGCTTGCGCTGGGACGAGGGCGACTACGCGTTCACCCCCGGCGACACCTTCGGCGAACGGGTCCTCGAGCACGAGCTCGACGTCGTGGAAACGGTCTTTCTCGGGCTCTATCGCAGCGCCACGCCCGAGATGCTGGTCAAGCGGTTCGACCACAGCGGCGCCTGCCCGGTGCGGCTCACCCAGCGCTTCGACCGCTACCGGAGCAAGTTCGACGAAATCTTCGGCAGCGATGTCTCCGCCGTGATCGACAACGCCCCGACGATTGGCGCCCTTTCGCTCCGTGAGGATGCGCATGTGGTCATCGCGGCCATCGACACGCTCGTCGAAACCGGCTTGGCCGCGCTCGGCCCGCAGGTGGACGACGGCGAGGCGTCTTCGGGTCCGCTGGTCTCGTCCTTCTCTCTCGAGAAATTGGGGGCCGAGCTCAACACGCGGTTCGACGCCATCCTGCAGGATTCCCCAGACGTGAGCTTTTCGGAGATCCGCACGAGCGAGGTTCTGCCCCTGCCGATCGAGCCGGCGGCGCCGATACTGGCCGCCGAAGAATCGAATTCCGGCGTGATCGAGATCGCCTGCAGCGCCAAACCCGCGCGCCGCTCGGGCGTCCACTCCGTCGTGATGGCGCACCAGGATGTGCGCCAGAAGCTGCTCCACGAGTACCTGCTGATCCACGGCAAGTCGCACTACGACGTCCTGGGCGTCACGGCGCAGTCCACGCCGGAGGATATCCAAACGGCGGTGCGCGAGAAGCTCGCTACCTTCTCCGACCAGGCCATGGCCGCGGTCGAGCTGCCCCCTGCCGAGAAGGCGCGCCTCGATGCCGTGCGCGCGGCCTTCACGGAGGCGGGCCGCGTGCTCTCGACCCCGGTCGAGCGCTTCGACTACGACCGGTCCCTCTTGGCCGCGCGCGACGCCCCGACGGACGCGCTCGGAGCCGAGCTGGCCTTCGGCGAGGCGATGCAGTTGCTCCAAGCCGAGCGCTTCGACGAAGCCCTGGCGAAGTTCGAGGATGCGGTCAGAACGCGGCCAGACCAGGCGCTGTACCACGCCTACCTCGGCTGGGCGGACTTCGTGGCCCACGGTCCCGACAAGGCGGAAGCCGCGCGCGAGCGCCTCCAGCACGCCTTGGCCCTCGATCCCGACCTCGCCCCCGCGCACACCATGCTGGGGCGGGTGGCGGCGACCGAGGACGATGCCCGGACCGTCCGCCGCCATCTCGAACGCAGCCTGACCATCGATCCCGATCAGCCGGAAACGGTCGGCCTGCTGCTCGAAGCCTACGCGCGGCTGCCCGAGCCCGATCCACAAGGCGCCGAGCGCTTCCTGCGCCAGATGGTGTCCGCTCTCGGCGAGCGCTCGCCGTCGCTGCGCCAGCGGCTCTGGCTCGAGCTCGGAGCCCTCTACGAAAACGATCTCGCGGATCGGGCCTCGGCCCGCATCGCCTACGACACGGCCGCGCGCCTGGTGCCCAAGGATCTCGACAGCGTGCACAAGTCGGGCGAGCTCAACGCGGAGGATCCCACTCGCTGGCGCGAGACCGCCCGCGCCCTGGCCGCCGAGTGGCAGCTCCACCCGAACGAGCCCGAGCCCGCCGGCAAGTTGCTGGCGCTGTTCGAGCAGCAGGAACAGAAGGACGCCGTCGGAGTCATCGCCGCCGCCATGGTGCTGCGCGGGCTGGCCGATGATTCCGTGCGCACTCTGGCAGAAGACGGGCGGCCGCGCATCCTGCGCCAGATCGCGTGTCCCCTGCCCGCCAACGTGCCGGCGCGGGTCGGCTACCGCCCCGAGGACAGCGACCTCGAGGTCCTGGCGGCCGCGCTGGTCGAAACCGCGGTGCTCAAGCCCTTCCAGCGCTACGAGATCGGGCTCATCGAGAGCGACACGCCCGTGCCCACCGCGCGACAGCCGGCGGCCTTCCGCGCGGTCCTCCAGTACGGTTGCAGGCTCTTCCAGGCGCGGGTACCCGAGGCGATCATCAGCCTGCCGGTCCTGGGCAATGACGCGCGCATGGCCGATCTCAGACCACCCACGCTCCTGTGTGGGGAGACGCTGCTCGGCACCGACGACACCGTCGAGCTGGGTTTCCGCCTGGGCCGGGCCGCGGGCCTCTGCTCCCCCGGCCGGCTGGCCGGCTCCGCGCGCTCGGGCGGACAGATGCGGCCCTACTTCGTCGCCGCCTTGGCCCTGGTCAATGCCGCCGGCCCGGTGCAGGGGCAGGCGGCGGTGGACGCCTCTCGCGCCATTACCGCGCTGGGCGCCGAGGCACGGTCCCGCATCCTGGCGGCAGCGCAGACCATCAAGAAGAAGTACGACAACTTGAACCTGAGCGTCTGGGGCCGGGGCCTCTCCCGCGTGGCGACGCGCCTGGCCTTGCTGGTGTGCGGGGATCTTCTGCGCGTGGGGCGCGCCGTGGCCGAGGAGGAAGGACAGGCCGCGCTGGACGACCTCCTCGCCTTCGCCCTGTCGCTCGAACACCTCGATCTGCGCCAAGAGCTTGGTCACACGGCGCGATGACCTTTTCCGCCGCACCGCTACACCGACGATTGTCGAGCGGTAGGCATTGTCGAAAGGGCGGAAGGGCTGCTATACGAAGTAGCAAGAGCATTGGGGTAGGACAAAACGCGGAACGCTCCGGCACCGCGGCTGGCAAGGAGGAGGGTCAGATTTCGACCGCGCTCTGAAGTCCGAGCAGGAAGTCCGGGGAGGAAGAACCAAGACGATGGCCCAAAGTCAGACGCACACAACGGCACGCTTCAACGGAGTCAAGATCTTCTCCGCCACCATGGCGCAAGAGCGGGAGAACCTGGGCGAAAAGGTGACTCTGTGGATCCGTGAGCATCCGCAGTGCCAGGTCGTGGACACCATCGTGACGCAGTCGTCGGACGAGGCGTTCCACTGCCTCGCCATCACCGTTTTCTACCTCGAAGACCGGACAACTAAGTAGGGAACCCTGGGAGGGTTCCCTGGCCCTCCCGCGCTCTGGCTCCGCCGGGCAAAGCCCGGCTGCGCCTACGCGATCAAGTAGCGGATAGGTGAAGCCGGGGATGGGCGGGAGGGACGCTCCCGCCCTACTTTGCTATCCCCCGACGAATACGAAGGGATAGCTGACCTGGCCGCCACCGCGCTGGGACTTGGGGAATTCCCAGTGCGAGATCTGCGCGGTAACACAGCCGGGGAGTGGTGTGTCGACAAAGGACGGCGCGTCCACCTTCAAGCCGGCGGTCCTGCCGTCGGCGCCGATGGTGAAGCTGACGATGGCCTTGCCCGAGCGGGCCTGGCCCGTGCGCGCCATGCTCATGAAGCAGCCACGCACCGCCATGAGGTTGCCGCGGATGATCCGCTGCACTTGCTCGCCAGGTGGTTGCGCGGGTAGGCCTCCCGGATTCCCGGCCGTCGCCTCGGAAGGCGCCGCCGCCGGCGGCTCGGCCTTGACCCGCGAGGCGCGGCGCACGTTCCCCATCAGGCCTTCGCCGCGATCGTCCTCGATGTAGGCGACCTCGATGCCCGCTTGGGCAAGCTCGGACCACTTCTGGTCGAATTCGGGGCTGCCCGAAATACCAGGGGCCGACTTCTTGGCGCACGAAACGCCGAGAAGCGGCAACGCGACGAGGAGCCCAATGCCAAACGTAGAGAGTCTATCTCGCCTCGACATGAGCCGATGGTACCACCTATTTCCCGCGGCGGATCGCCTGGAAATCGGTGGGCATCATGGTCTTCGGCCGGTAGGGCGAGGCCCGCTGCGCACGTTTCACCCGGCGCAGCACGAAGATCCAGAACGTCAGGGACAGCAGGGTCACCGCGGCCCACACCTTCCAGCCAAGCCCGTGCAGGAGTGCGAAGTCGTAGGCCCCGTGAAAGACGATGGGCAGCGCGAGAGAAAGCGCGACGGCGAGCCAGAAGCGCCGGGGCCTGCCCTGGCCGGCGGGCGCGAACTTGGCGCGGCCAGCGTAGTAGCCCATGCACCCGCCGAAGAGCGCGTGGGCCGGCACGGCGAAGATGGCGCGTTGCCAGGCGATGGCCAGGCCGCGGCTCGAAAGGAAGAGGAAGTTCTCGAGCGTGGCGAAGCCGAGCGCGATGGCCACGCCATAGATGAGACCGTCGAGCGGTTCGTCGAATTCGCGCCAGGCGTAGACCGCGGCGAAGAGCGCCACCCACTTGGCGATCTCCTCCACCACGCCGGCCAGCACGAAAGCGTCGAAGATGCGCGCGGCTTCGCCGCCGGCGTGCAGCCAGTCGGCCGAGACCCAGTCGCCGACGGTCGCATCGATCCCCTGCGCCGCGAACATGGCGAACGCGCCCAGCAGGTACGCGGCGACGAGGTGGCCGATGGGCTCGCGCTCGTAGCGATCGCGGAGATAGAAATAGGTGAGCAGCGCCAGCGACGGCGCGGCGGCCACGAGTACGATGAGCATGGCCCGACAGGGTAACATCCTTCCAGGCGCATGGCCCACGGCCGTCGGCGCGGCTATACTGACGTACAAACAATCATAAGGGGGCGAAACAGTTTCGACGGGAGTAAGCGAAGCTCTGGTTGCGTGCCGAGGCGCCCGAGGCCTCGTAAAAACGGGCAAAAAAGAAACGCGAACGACAACTCGTTCGCTCTGGCCGCCTAAACAGCGGACCGGACCACGACTCTAGGGACTGCCTACGACCTAGCGAAGTGGCCATTTAGTGGGCTTTGCGGCCGGGCAGCG
>JADGRD010000139.1 GCA_017881285.1 Pseudomonadota bacterium
GCGGCCGATGGCTTGGTGCATCCGTTCTCCTGGAACATAGTGACCTTGAGATGCGCTAACGGGTCAGACGAAAATGGCTGGGCTTGAGCCAAGATATGTGGGTATTTCCGGTCCGGGAACCCCCTTCATTGGCTCAATGCAATATCGGGGCGCGTGCCGGCCGCTGTGGTTCGCCAAGGACCTCGCCCTCCGCCAGCAACTTTGCTTGATATTTATCATAAGCGGGATACGATAGTTCGTATGACACCGGAGGTTCGTGCCTACCTGGCCGAGATCGGACGCCGCGGAGGCCGGCGCAGCCGCCGCGTTCTGCCGCCGGAAACCGCTCGGCGAATGGTTCGGCTGCGCGAAGCGAGGCGTGCCTTCAAGCGCTTCTACGCCAGGTGCTTCTGGTCTTCCCCGAAGAGCTACGTGGTGACGATGGAGGACATCCCGTGGGTTGCGCGCCAGCTGATGACCCATGGCGGACGCGATGGCTGGCGGACCGGAGCAAGTCTATGCCGCTAACCGCGTTCCAAGCCGCCATCGCCGAGCTCTTGGCGGTGAACCGCTCTTCCGATAGTTATCTGGCCGGGGCCGCGGCGCTGCACATCGAGCCCAACTCCAAACGGTACAGCAACGACCTCGACTACTTCCACGACTCGGAGGAGCGAGTGGCGGTGGCGGTCCGCGACGATGGGCGATTGCTCGAACAGTCAGGCTACCGGGTCGAGGTCTTGCTGCAACAGCCTGGCTTCGCGCGCGCCATCGTGCGCAAAGGCGAGGAGGCGACCAAGCTCGAATGGGCGCACGATTCTGCTTGGCGCTTCTTGCCCACGGTTCGCGGCGAGCGTTCGGGCTTTCAACTTTCGGGCATCGATCTCGCCATCAACAAGCTGCTGGCGCTGGTCGGCCGCGACGAACCGCGCGACTACCTCGACATCCACGAGGCGATGGACCTCCTGCCCCTTGGGGCTTTGTGTTGGGCCGCGGCGGGGAAGGATCCCGGCTTCACGCCCGCCATGTTGCTCGATCTGCTGCGCCGTCGTGGCCGGTATCGCCCCGAGGACTTCGCCCGCCTTCACCTCGCACAACCAGTGGACCTACCCCAGCTCAAGCTGCGGTGGCTGGCCGCCCTGGACAAGGCCGAGCACTTCTTCACGACGCGCGATCCGAGCGAGGTCGGCTGTCTCTACTATTCTCGTTCGCTGGGGAAATTCGTCGAGCCACAGCCAGGCGACGACGTGGTGCCGCACTATGGTCGCCCAGGCGGCGTAGTTCCTACCGTGAGGTAATAGTGTGTCCACAAGGGTGCGCGTGACCCGTTTCCCGCCCCCGCGCTACTGAGAAACATGGTCTACTGCCTCTGGCAGGAGAATGCGTCACATCAATCCCGCAAGGAGTCGGCATGTACAGGTTTCCTAGCTGGGCAATTCTGATCATGGGCGCTGGCGGTTGGCTGCTTTCCTGCAACGGTGCGAATTCCAAGGCCGACGGCAGCGGGCCCGGCGCTAGCGGCGGTCGTGACGCCGCTGCGGGCGCCACAGCGGGTTCCGCTGGCTCGGGAGGCCAAACTGGTTCGACGGCCGCCGGGGGCGCGACCAGCTCGATCAGCAGGGGTGGTAGCGGGGGCGGTGCGTCTTCCAGTGGCGGGAGCACAGGTCCGGGCAACGGGGGAGCTTCCGGCACGAGCCCGGGCAGCGGCGGTGCTCCTTCCACCGGCGGGACAGCTGGCTCGGGCGGAAACAGTCGGGGCGGTGGTGGCACGGTGGGCGGTGGTGGCGGCGCGGCAGGCAGCGGTGGCAGCGCGGCGAGTGGAGGAGGGGGCACGGCAGGATCTGGAGGGACCGGCACGGCGGGAAGCGGCGGCAGCGCCGGCGGCAGTGGCGGCACCGGCGACGGGGGCGTCCCCACCACGGGCCTCACCCTGGCCGTGGGCGGCGGAACCTTGAAGATCGAGGTGTGCGCGGAAAACGTGATTCGCGTGGCCTTTGCCAAGAGCGCGTCGTACTTTACCCGCGCCAGCCTGACCACGGCCGCCAAGCAATGCGTCCCGACCTCGGCTACCGCCACGACGGCCGGCAACCTGACGAAGATCGCCACCGCGAAACTGACCGTCCAGGTCGATACCACCACGGGCCAGGTGACATTCCTCGATCCCGCGGGACAACCCATCCTGGCCGAGAATTCCGGCGGCGGCCGCACCCTGACCGCGGCGACGGTGCAGGGCGAGGCCACCACCAGCGTTCGCCAGGAATGGGCACCCAATGCCGATGAATCGCTCTACGGCCTGGGCCAGCACCAGCACGGCCTCATCGACATCAAGGATACCGATCTGGATCTGCACCAGTACAACACCAAGGTGTTCATCCCCTATCTGGTATCGAGCCTTGGGTACGGCATTCTGTGGGACAACACCTCGTACTCGCGCTTCGGTGACCTGACCGACGCCGTGCCCTTGCCGGGAACCAGCGGCCTGTACGCGACGACGGGCGAATCCGGCGACGTCAACCCGGGCTCGGGCACCGTGAATTGGTCCGGGAACGTCGCCCCGACCGTGACCGGCGACTACACCTTCCGGACCTACTCGTCCGGCCAGATTCAATTGCAGGTCAACAACCAGACCGTCATCAATCACTGGCGGCAGGATTGGTTGCCCAGTGAAGATATTGCCCACGTGAAGCTGACGGCTGGACAGTCCGTGCCGGTGAAGCTGCAGTGGACTCGCCAGGGCGCGAGTGTCAACATCGTCAGGTTGCTGTGGAAGCCGCCGGTCAGCAACCGCACCACCTCGCTGTGGAGCCAGGTGGCCGACGGCGTCGACTACTACTTCGTCTACGGGCCCGAGCTCGACGACGTGGTGGGCGGATACCGGCAACTCACCGGCAAGGCGACCATGCTGCCGCTTTGGGCCTACGGGTTCTGGCAGTGCCGCGAGCACTACAAAACTTCGCAGGAGATCACCGACGTGCTCAAGGGCTATCGCGACCGCAAGGCCCCCATCGACAATATCGTGCAGGACTGGCAGTACTGGGTCGAGGATCAATGGGGCTCGCACCAGTTCGATACCAGCCGCTACCCGGATCCCGCGGGGTTGGTCAAGACCATCCATGACACCTACCACGCCCGCCTGATGATCTCGGTGTGGCCCAAGTTCTACACCAGCACCGCGAACTACACCGCGCTCAATGCCAAGGGCTTCGTCTACAAGCTGAACGTCACCGAGGGCAAGAAGGACTTCGTCGGCTACAACTTCACTTTCTACGACGCTTTCAATCCCGACGCGCGGGCCATGTACTGGGCACAAATGAACACGGCGCTGTTCTCTCTCGGCATGGACGCCTGGTGGATGGACGCGACCGAGCCCGAGATTGTCGAGGGTCCGTTCACCAGCATCGCCTCCGAGGTCACGACCAACCAGACCCACATGAACCCGACCGCGCTGGGCTCGGGTTCGCGCATGCTCAACGCCTACGCCCTGGTGAACAGCCAGGCCGTGTACGAAGGCCAGCGCGCCGCCGCCCCCAACCAGCGGGTGTTCATCCTGACCCGCAACGGTTTCGCCGGGCAGCAGCGCTATTCGGCCGCGACCTGGTCGGGCGACATCACCTCGACCTGGACGGCCATGCGCAAGCAGATCCCGGCGGGCCTCGGGTTCTCGGTGTCGGGCATGCCCTACTGGACGCTCGACAGTGGCGGGTTCGCGGTGCCGGACCGCTTCGCGGCCGCCAGCCCGGCCGCCGCGGATCTGGCAGAATGGCGCGAATTGAACACCCGCTGGTTCGAGTTCGCGACTTTCTTGCCCCTCATGCGCGTGCACGGTCAGGCGCCCGTCCGCGAGATGTGGCAATTCGGCGGCGACACCAGCACGGCCTATGCGGCGATGCTCAAGTTCGATAAGCTGCGCTACCGCATGCTGCCCTATGTGTACTCGCTGGCCGGGGCGGTCACCCAGCGCGCGGGCACGATCATGCGTCCGCTGGTCATGGATTTCCGCGGCGACGCCACCGCGCGAGCGATTGGCGACCAGTACATGTTCGGGCCGGCGTTCCTGGTCGCGCCGGTGACTACGTACCAGGCGACGACTCGCTCGGTGTATCTGCCGACCACCCCGGGCGGCTGGTACCTCTTCTGGACGGGCGCCGCCGCCGCGGGCGGTGCGACCATCTCGGCGCCGGCCCCGTTCGACGCCATGCCGGTCTACGTGCGCGCGGGCGCCATCGTGCCGCTCGGCCCGGACCTGCAGTACACCGGGGAGAAGCCCGCGGATCCCGTCACCTTGTACGTCTATGCCGGCGCCGACGGGACATTCACGCTCTACGAGGACCAGGGGACGACGAACGACTACGAATCCTCGGCGTTCGCCGAGATACCGCTCAAGTGGACCGATGCCACCAAGACTCTGACCATCGGCGCACGCACCGGTTCCTTCACCGGAATGCTCTCCTCGCGTACTTTCCAAGTCGTTCGCATCGCCTCGGGAAAGGCGGTCGGCTATCCATCGACCGCGACGCCCGACAAGACGGTGACCTATACCGGCGCAGCGATCGACGTCGCACTACCCTAGCGCCCGGTCGAGACCCGAACGCGGAAGTCACGGACACGACGAGAGCGGGTTCAGAGAGAGCCCGCTGATGTTGCTCTGCAGATTGTTCGGAGGGGTGCCGGTAATGTTGGCGGCAATCACGCCCTCGCTCATGCGGCTGTTGAGATCCGCGGAAGCGGTGGTCGACCAGCTATCGCCCCTGGCGGAGGCGCCGGCACTGGTATCGACGAGAATGTACTTGCCGGTAAGGCTGTGCAGGTACGCGTAGGTTGCCGTCTTGCCGTTGTAGGAAGTAGCGCTGGTATTGGCAGGGATGAACCCGTTGTTGTCGCCCAGGCCCGTGGTCCAGACCATGTCGTAGTTGGCCACTTTCATGGCATTCCAGAAGCTATTCGTAACGTCGTCCGAATTCCAAGGCGAATGATTGATGGCAACAATCGCATTGGGCATGTTCGACTTGATGGCACAGGTGATGTCAGCCGCGAGCTGACCGAGCTTTGCGTAGCTCAAGGGGGCCGATTGACTGGTGGCGGAGTATTGGACGAAGTCTCCTTCGAGGAGCCAAACGAGTGGCTTGGTTTTCCACACGGCATAGGTTTGCTGCGCGTACCAGGCATAGGCGCTGATGATCTTGCTGTAGTTGGCCGTGATCAACGCCGCGCCGCCGGTCGACAAATTTGCGCCGTTGGGGCTGACGTTCTGGTCGGGAAGGCCATTGACATGACCGTAGTATCCAATGATGTACGCGTAGTAGGCGGGAATGATGTTGGTACTGGAGAGCTTGGTCAACCAAGAACTGTTGCTGAAGGATGGGAACGTTCCGTCGGCTTTGATATTCGATCCCGCCCATTGGGACATGAATTGCACATAGGAATAGTTGGCATAAGAGGCTGAACCCGGATCGGCGATGCCCCAGGCGAAATTGCAGCCAAAGGGGTGCAGGTTGAGCGTCGACGGACCACAAGTGCCGGAAGTACTCCCGCCGGTACCCGCGGGGCTGGTGGTACCGCCGGTTGCTGGCGTGCCCCCGGTTCCCTTGGTGCCACCCGTGGAAGCTGTGGCACCAGTTGCTTTCGTGCCGACTGCAGTTGTCGTACCGCCGGTTGCCGTGTTGCCTCCTTTGCCAGTTGCGCCACCGGTCGCCGGCGCGCCGCCAGCCGCCACCACGCCACCGGTCGCCGGCGCGCCGCCAGTCCCCATCACGCCACCCATGCCGGTGGCGCCGCCCGTTGCTGTTACACCACCCCCGCTTGTACCGCCGCCGGCGGTCGGGGTGCCATCCGTCGTACCACCGGTCGCAATAGCGCCACCGTTGCCCGGCGCTCCACCATTGCCACCCGCTGCTCCGTTGCCGCTTCCTGCGCAGGCGCTGATCGGGGTCACCAAGAAAACAAGCGCTAGCTGAACGTGACGTGGCGTTCGAGGATTCGGGCGCTTGGACATTCTTAACTGTAAACGGTGGAGGACGCCCACGCAAGGATGCGAAGACCGGTTCGGATTGCCGGATTTCCGCGGAATCTTACTGCCTGGTGGACATTTACCCGGCGTCCGATTCAAAGAAGAGTGACGAAGCTAACATCGTGGACGTTTTCGGACATTGAAAGGCGTGGAATCCTTGTCCAAACATCGAATGCGAGGGAAGCTTGGACGAATGGAATTCGATCGCAGCTTCATTCGCCCAAGGCACCCGAGATCACGCTGTTCGGCTGGCACGCACTGGAGGCTTTGGAACCCATCGACCCCGGCGACGGGGACGCGTGGAAGAAGAAGCCCACCGGCTTCATCTGGGACGACATGGTGAGGTCGTACAAGCCGCCGAAGGGTGAGAGCGCGGCCCTAACTGGGGCCGCGTGACGGGCTGGTCGCTGGAACAGGTTGACAGGTGCCTGGACAAGCTGGGCAAACCCATCGGCGTGAGGAGCTACAAGCCCTCTCAGATGCCCGCCCGACCCATGTGCCCGACGAGGACCAACTTCAAGATCGCCGTCCCGCCACATTCCTACCTGGTGTTCACGACTGAGATGTAGCTACTTCGGCTCGCCGTACACAATGCCCCGCCCGCCCGTTCCCACGTAGACCCGGCCGTGCACGCGCGGGTCGCCGGTGATGATGCCGCAGAAGCCGTACTGGTGTTTGTCGTCGTTGATTCTCACCCAGGTAGCACCGATGTCGTCTGAGCGGAAGAAGCCCCGCGTCTCGCCTACCTTGCCGATGAGATAAAGCGCCGGGTACTTCTTGCCCTCGGCGGGCTTGCCGAAGCCGAGCGCGTTCGCCTCGCTCACGCTCGCGATGGACTCGTAGGTCTTGCCCGAGTCGGTCGAGTGATTGAGCTCCTTCAGGTTGGTCAGCCAGACATCGCCCTCGATGCCGGGCGTGGCCTGCGCCGAGCCCGAGCTGAACTGGTAGTCGGCCAGGGTTGGCAGCCCCATGGGCGAGGCGGTGAAGTGGGCGCCGCCGTCCACGCTCGTGAAGGCCTGACCTCCCCTGGCGTCGAGCACGTAGAACTTGTTCGGGTTCACGCGGTCGGCGGCCGGCCGGAACGGGACCGGCGCCCAGTCAGGGCTCGGCTCCGCGTTGGGGAGCCCCTCCGCGTGGGCCCAAGTCGCGCCCCGATCCTTCGAGTAGACGACCGGCCCCTCCATGGGCGCCCACAGGAAGGCCGAGCCGTCCGTGGCAACCGCGATCGAGCCCGCGCCCTTGCCCTTGGGCATGGATGGGAACAGCTTCCAGGTCTTGCCGCCGTCGACGGAGAAGGCGCCCCATTGTCCCTTGTCGTGCCACCCGGTCCGGGCGACGACATCGGGCTTGCTCCAGGCGATGTCGATGCCGCTTCCAGAGCCGCAGAGCGGATTGTCGAACATTCCATCGGCCGAGGGCGCATTGAGGTCGTCGTGCCGAAAGCCACAGAGATCGCCCATCACGCTCAAGAGCGGCGGGCCCGCCGGTGGACTGACCAGGCCCTTGATGACCGTCTCCTCAAGCCCGCGGTCCAGAAACGTCCAGTGCGTGGGCTTGTCGGCATCCGCGGCGGTCGCATCCTCGGTCGCCCAGATCCCTGCCCCGGTCACGTACATCACGCGGCTCGGGTTGAAGGGGTCGATGTCGATGTCGCCCATCCAGCCCCTGCCGATCGGTTCGTCTTTGTGCCAGTAAAGGTACTTCGCGCCGGCGTGGTCGCGCACGACCTTGGGCAGGAGGGCCTTCCAGGTCTTGCCACCGTCCGTGGTCCGGTAGACCTCGTCGCCGTGGGACCAGCGATCGATGGTGCTGACCATGACGGTTCCGGGGTGTGCGGCGTCGACAGACAGACCGCCGTAGCCGAAGGAATCGTCCTTCTTCTTGGGCACGGCGGGCGTGATGTTCGTGAACTTGTCCGCCTTGGGCTGGTATTTCCAGACCGCCCCGTCCGTCACCTCGTTCGGGCCCG
>JADGRD010000140.1 GCA_017881285.1 Pseudomonadota bacterium
GGAGATCGAGGCGCTGCGGACGAGCGAAGGTATCCGGATGGACGTCCCGGTCCTCTTCACGAGCGGGATCGCGCCGGGGTGAAAAGCGAGCATCTGACCTGCTTATGTGGTGGTCGGCGTTGCGCATGCACCTGGTGCCAAGCTCCTGGGGCAACCCTGGTGGCGGCAACCACGGGCCCTGGCGCCACACCAACTTGTACTCGGGCCTACAGAACCTGCGCGGGCTCTGGCACCAAGTCCTGTGGGCCTTCTGCTGCGCCGACCTCTGCGCCGTCCTCTCGCTCGCCGCCGCGCCCAGCTGGAAGCGCGTGCACCTGCTAGTCCTTTCCTTGGCGCTCGGCGCGCTCTACTTCTACACGCACTCCTGGCTTGTGGATTAGGCTTCCACGCAACTCTTCCCGTCAGTTGCCGATAACCTCGGCATGACCCACTCTCGTCAAGCCGAGGCCCTCGCCGCCATGCTGGCCAGCCGATCGCCATCTGGTAACATTACTTCCATGGCACTTACCCACAAGAAGGCCACCACCATCGCGCTCGAACCCGAGACCAATCGGCTGCTGACCCGCGCGGCGCGCGACGCCGGGGTGTCTCGCTCGGAGTTCGTCCGGCGCCAGCTGGACATCGTGCTCGAGCAATACCGTCCCCACCCCAAGCCGCAGTGTGCCGGTCTCATCAAGAGCCCGCTCCCCGAGCGCGGGGACGAGTCCGAACTCTTCCGTGAGCGACGCAGATGACCGCTCCCGCAGTTCTTTGCGATACGAGTGCCCTCCTCGACTATTTGTCGCAGGCCGCCCCGGACCATACGGCCTTTCGACAAGCAATCGATGAGGCGGCTGCCCGCTACGTGCCGGGGTTGGTCCTTGCCGAACTAGACTACTTCCTTCGTCGCAAGCGGAAGATCATGGCTGCCTTCGTAGAAGACCTGGCGCGTGGCGCCTTCACCTACGTGCCGCCATCCGCCCGGCATATCTCGCGGGCTTCACCGAGTTCCTCTCCCCGATGTTCTTCTTCTCCCGGACCGGGTTTCCCATCGACAGCCTGCCGCGCGCGCGTCGCCCATTCGTCGAGCTCCTGCCGCTAACCTGCGCCATCCGCCGGCTGCGACGCCGGATTGTCGTGTAGGGGCGTTAGCGACAATCGGAGGGAGCGAGCCTAGAATGCCAGGCGAACACGGAAGATGATTCGCAGGCACGGACCTCATACCTCCCAGTCCCCGCATCGCGGTTTCGTCTTGGCGGCAGCAGTGCTGCTCGCGACCGGGTGCGGCGGGCGTACTGTTCTCCTACCTCGGGAAACTCCGAACGGCACCGGTGGGGTCGGTGGGGATGGCGGCGCGGCGGGGGGCTTGGGTGGCGGTCGCGACACAGGCACGGGTGGCAGCTCGGACGCGGGGACCGGAAGCACCCTCCCTGACCTGGGCGCAGGCGGCACTACCCGACCTGAGGTTGGCTCGGGCGGCAGCAGCGGAGGAACTGGTGGCAGACCCGACGCGGGTGCTGGCGGCGCCCCCGACGTTGGCTCGGGAGGCAGGCGCGAGGTTGGGACGAACGATTTTGGAACGGAGGCCAGACGCGATCTAGGAAGTGGAGACTCGGCTGACGCCAGTCGGGACAGCCCGCTGGACGGCGGCCCGGACGCCGCACTTGATGGCAAGGCTGAAGTCGAGACCGACGGCAGAAGCGACGGCAGTATTCCGGACGGCCGCGATGCGAGTGAGGCCGGCGCGGGCGGCGGGGTGCTCAAGCTCCTCGCCGGCGGGTTGGGCGGGCTCGGAGACACCGATGGTATCGGTACCGCCGCGCGCTTCAGAAGCCCGGAGGGAGTCACGAGTGATGGAGCGGGCACTCTCTTCGTCGCCGACTGGGACGGCCAGGTCATCCGAAAGATCGACGTCGCCACCGGCACCGTCACCACGCTGGCGGGCTCGCCGTTGAACTCGGGTAGCGCTGACGGCACGGGCCCCGCCGCGCGGTTCAATTGTCCGGCGGGAGTCGCCAGCGACGGCGCCGGCAATCTCTTCGTCACCGATAACCTCAACCACACCATCAGGAAGATTGTCATCGCCACCGGCGCCGTTACCACCTTCGCAAGCGTGCCGGGAGAGTCCGGCACCACCGACGGCACCGGGACGGCCGCGCGCTTTACCTCCCCTACCGGCATCACCAGCGATGGCGCTGGCAACCTTTACGTCACCGACCGCCATGCGATACGAACAATCGTCATCGCTACCGCGGCCGTTACCACACTGGCTGGCGCCTCGTTAGCGCTGGGGAGCACCGACGGCACCGGGACTGCCGCGCGCTTCCAAGCTCCATGGGGTATGGCCAGAGAGGGCGCCGGCAACCTCTTCGTCGCCGACAACCAGAACCACACGATTCGCAAAATCGTCGTCGCCACCGGGGAAGTATCCACGTTCGCCGGTTCACCAGGACAGGGGGGCAGTAGCGACGGCAGGGGAACCGCGGCTCGCTTCGGCTATCCCAAGGGCATTGCCAGCGACGGAGCCGGTAACCTTTTCATCGTCGATACCGGCGACAGCTCCCATTTCGGCAACAACACGATCCGCAAGCTCGTCATCGCGACGGGAGAAGTGACGACCCTTGCAGGCTCGCCGGGACAGTCGGGGAACCGCGACGGCACCGGGGCCGATGCGCGTTTCCTCGATCCCGTGGGTATCGCTACCGACGGCGCCGGCAACCTCTTCGTCGCCGACACGGGTAATTACGCGATACGCAAGATCGTCACTGACGACGCGACGGTCTCGACGCTGGCGGGATCCCCGCAGAACTTCGGCAACGCCGATGGCGTGGGGGCCGACGCGCGATTCTACCTTCCCACTGGCCTGGCCAGTGACGACACGGGCAATCTCTTCGTCGCCGACGCATGGAACTCCACCATTCGGAAGGTCGTCATCGCCACGGGAGAGGTCTCGACGCTCGCCGGCTCCCCAGGCCAATGGGGCAGCGCCGATGGCGTGGGTGCGGCGGCACGACTCCAATATCCGCAGGCTCTTGCGAGTGACAATGCGGGCAACCTCTTCGCTACCGACGGGGAGAACACGATACGTAAGATCGTTATCGCCACTGGAGAAGTCTCGACGTTCGCCGGCTCCACGGACCCAGGGAGCACGGATGGCACGGGAACCGCCGCGCGGTTCGATGATCCGTTGGGTATTGCCGCCGACGACGTGGGCAACCTCTTCGTCGCCGACACATACAACGACACGATATGAAGGATCGTCGTCGCCACCGCGGCCGTCACCACGCTCGCCGGCTCCCCGAACCAGTCCGGCAGCAGCGATGGCGTGGGAGCCGCCGCCCGCTTTAGAAATCCGCAGGGTGTTGCTACAGACAACGCGGGCAACCTCTTCGTCGCCGATTCCGCCAACTTTACGGTACGGAAGATCGTCATCGCCACCGGCGAGGTCACTACCCTGGCTGGCGCAGCGCAAGCGTCCGGCACTGCCGACGGCACCGGGGCGGCCGCACGGTTCTACTCTGTGCAGACCGTTGTATGTGACAAGGCCGGCAACCTCTTCGTGACCGACACCTTCAACAACACGATTCGCAAGGTCGTCGTCGGCACGCGGGTCGTCACGACCGTGGTTGGCTCGCCCGACCTGATGGGGGTCGTGCTGGGTCTGCTGCCGGCGGGACTGGGAAACCCGTGGGGACTGGCGCTGGGCCCCGGCGGCGAGCTGCTGATCGCGGATGTCGCGGAGAACGCCATCCTCGCGGCCCAGTTCTAGGCGCTGACTCTACCGCTTGCGCTTCTTGGCCGGCTTGCGCTTCGGCTTCTCGGCCATGGCCCACACGCCGATGGCGGCGCCACTGGGATCGGTGAAGACGCCGATGGCGCCCATATCGCCGATCTCCATGTAGTCGACCAGGACCTCGGCGCCCAGCTTGCGCGCCTTGGCGACCGTCTTCTTGACGTCGTCGACTTGCACGTAGGGCAGCCACATCGAGGGCGCCCCCGGCATCGGTTTCTTCTGCATCCCACCCCCGGCGCCGCCCTTGCCGACGTCGATCCCCGTGTAGCCCAGCGACATCGTGCTGAGCTTCCAATCGAAGAGCCGGAGGTAGAACTTCTTGGCCTTGCTGACATCGTCGGTGTTGAGCTCTATGTGAACGAATGGATTTGCCATGATCGATTTCTCCTTAGAAGGCGTGCAATGAGCCAGTATGCCAGAGAGCCGGCCAGGCGCTCAGGAAACCGGAACGGGCAGCTTGAGCATGAGTCCGCCGGTGAAGACGAACCCCATCCCCACCACCGCCTGCACGCGCACGAAGGGAAGCAGCGGCGACGCCCAGAGACCGGGGCCGGCGTGGGCGTAGTTGGCCCAAAGGGTCGCCTGGCCGCCATAGCGAGGCACATCGCCCGTGACATCGATGACGAAGCCGGGGTTGAACCCCAGCACCAGATTGTGCGGGCGAGCGCCCAGCACCACCGCCGGCTGCGCCTCGAGGTAGAGGCGGCCTGGAACGAAACCCGCAGCGGCGCCAATGGCCCATTTGCCCGAGTACTGCGCCAGCGCCACCTCGCCGCCGAATCGCAGCGAGCCATCGAGGCCCACCTCGAAACTGGGGCCCGGGGTGATGAAGCTCAAGGGCCGCCTGGTGCTGCCAACTTCGGCGCGCACCGGTAGGCCCGCCAGGGCAACGATTGCCATGACAGTCAGAGCCGCGCCCATGGCGCCGCCGAAGGGTCTATGCATGGAAAACCAGGGGTTGCCGAGGATTCATCCCACCACTATGGACACCGCAACACGAGCTTTCGCGAAAAACCGTCGCATCGTGGACACGGGGAGCCATGACCGATCGCCTCTGCGGCCATGAATGCTCCCGCCCCGCTCGCCACACCGATTTGCCGGAACCTTGGCGTGTGCAAGGCCATCCAACCAGAAGGGGGGTGTGGGAATGCTTATCTCTTGCTGTATCTTGTCGTTGGTGGTTGGGGTCTATTCCGACGCCGATCTGGAGCGTGGCTATGTCGATCTTCCGTCGCGGAGCGCGGCCGCGCCGTTGCCAAGCAGCGCCGCCGTCCCCGAGTCGGTACCGACCAATCGCGAGAAACTACCTCCTCGGCCCGAGGCAAGGTCATCGCACGACTGGATCTTGTCTCTCGAAGGTACGACGCATGCGCCCATCGACATTGGCGTCATGGCCAGCCTCGATACGCCCCTCCGTTTGCGCCTCTCGCTCGGCTATGGGTGGGTTCCGTCGGCCTACAGCGGCCTCCTGACTGGAATCGCTGCTTCCGCAAGCGGCGATGCCCAGGTTGGTGCCATCTTGAATCACACGAATTACCAAGGCCGTACCTTCCGGGGTCAGGCCGGAGTGCGGCCCTTTCGTTCGCTGGGCTTGTATGCCGATTTCGGCTACGCCAGGTTGAGCATCGATGGCACGCTGGACCTTGCCACGAGTGGCGTTCCTGCTTTGGAAGGTCTGGGCGGCGGTTACCAAGCCCATACGACAATGGACATGTGGCTGGTGGAAGTCGGTTCCCAACATGAGCTCTGGGACAGTGTCATCATGGGGTTGGCGTTCGGCGTGATGGGGACGTTCGACGCGCGAACCAGCATTGTCGCTGAGAATGGCGCCCCGACCAGTCCCGCCCTTGACCAAGCCGCGAAGCAGACCGATGCCGCCCTCAAGGCCTATGGGTTCGTTCCCACGATTACCCTGCGCCTCGGCTTCGATTTCTTCTCTCTGCGCCCTGCACTTCTGGCACAGCGCCCCGGTGGATAAGCGTCCTTGGCCCATCCCTGACGGTGGTCTCAGGGACGAATTCCACATTGCGGTGGTAGAATGTCCGCATGTCTGGGCCGGCTGGAGAACGACCTGTGCGCGGCGAGACACCCATCTTGGCACCAACCTCGGTGTTGGTGAAACCAGCGGGCCCCGATTGCAACTTGCGCTGCGGCTACTGCTTCTACCGCGGCAAGAAGGATCTGTTCCCGGCCGGGTCCCATCGCATGCCGCCGTTGGTCTTGGAGCAGCTCGTCCAGCAACACTTGTCCCAATCGGCGCGCGAGGTCAGCTTTTGTTGGCAAGGGGGCGAACCGACCTTGATGGGGTTGCCGTTCTTCGAGAGGGTCGTCGCACTCGAGGCGCAATACGGTCGCGGCCACGTTGTCGGCAATGCCCTGCAGACAAACGCGATGCTCTTGGACAAACCATGGGCAGCCTTCCTGAAGAAGTATGAATTCCTCGTGGGAGTATCACTCGACGGCGACGCGCAGGTTCACGACGCCAACCGCCGCGACGCCGGCAATGACGGCAGTTGGAGCAAGGTCGTCGAGAACATCAAGATGCTGCTCGATGCGGGGGTCGCCACCAACGTGCTCGCCGTGGTCACCCAAGACTCGGCGGGTCTTGCCGAGGAAACCTATCATCGTCTGCAAGAGCTCGGCCTGCGTCACATGCAGTTCATCCCGATCGTCCAGCCCGACCCAGCCACCCCTGACGGCGTCACTCGCCACACGGTTCGTCCAGAAGCGTACGGAACCTTCCTTTGCCAGCTCTTCGACCGATGGATGCTGGATCTAGAAGGCCCCCGGCGCACCAGTGTTCGCGCATTTGACGCCCTGCTGGCGCACTATCTTGGCCTAGAACCGCCCGAATGCACGATGCAGGCGACCTGCAGCTCGTACCTGGTGGTGGAACACAATGGCGCCGTCTATCCCTGCGACTTCTTCGTCGACCAACAGTGGGAGCTGGGCAACCTCACGACGACGCACCTCGCGAGGCTCTGGCGATCACCGAGACGACGCGAGTTTGGCGCCCTCAAGGCAGTGCTTCCCGGGCAATGTCGAGACTGTCGCTGGCTTTCCGTCTGCCACGGGGGTTGTCCCAAAGATCGTCTTTTCGGCGACACGCCACGGGCGAGCTACCTGTGTGACGGCTATCGCGCCTTCTTCAACTACGCGCACGACCGACTTGCGCGGTTGGCGGCCGAGGAGCGGGCACCGGGGGCGGCGGCGACCGGCGGCGATCCCATGGTTCGCCAACCGGCAACCAGCCTCTCGCCGACCCCAAAGGTCGGACGCAACGCCCCCTGTGCATGCGGCAGCAACTTGAAATACAAGAGGTGCTGTGGCAATCGTTGACCCCGTGGCGGGCAGGCTCCCAAGAGAGACGCAACTCCCCAAGCTCGATCGACGCGGGTTTCTGAGGTCGGCAGCACTGGGCGCCACCTCGTTGGCCGTCGGCGGCGCGGCCTGCAAAGGTAGCGTCCACACACCGCCCAACGTCATCTTCATTCTCGCCGATCAATGGCGCGCACAATCGATCGGCTCCGCGGGCGATCCCAACGCCAGAACGCCAAACCTCGACCGGCTGGCGAGCGAGAGCGTGACCTTCTCGCACGCCGTCTCCTGCACGCCGGTCTGTGGTCCCTATCGCGCCACCCTCCTGACCGGTCGCTACCCCGCCGACAATGGCGTCTTCCTGAACGATGTACATCTCGCGCCTGACCCCAACTCATTGGCGGAGAGGTTCAAGCAAGCCGGCTACGACACTGGCTACATCGGCAAGTGGCATCTCGATGGCCAGGGGTGCCGATTGGCCTATACGCCCCCGGAGCGCCGTCAGGGTTTCTCGCGCTGGGCGGCCATCGAGTGCACCCATGACTACAACAATTCGCTCTACTACGCGGGCAACGACGACTCCACGCGGTTGACGTGGCCAGGTTATGACGCCATCGCCCAGACGCACGAGCTGCAACGTTGGCTCACCGAGCGCGATCCCGCCACACCGTTCTTCTACTTCCTGTCATGGGGCCCGCCTCACGATCCCTACGACACGGCACCGCCAGAGTTTGCAGCGCAGTTCTCTCCTGCCGCAATTCAGGTGAGACCCAACGTGCCGCCGTCCTACCAAGCCGAGGCGCAATTGAGCCTCGCCGGCTACTACGCCCACCTGGCGGCGCTCGACGCGT
>JADGRD010000141.1 GCA_017881285.1 Pseudomonadota bacterium
CGTCGCCATCGCGCTGGCGCCCGGCCTGCAACGGCTGGCCGAGTTGTTGCGCCCACGGCTCCCGCTCAAAACCGCCTCGCTCGCGGCTCTTTTCGCGCTCCTCGGGGGGGAGGTGGCACTTGCCGTGCTTCTCCAGAGGCGTGAGCCGGCCCCGGGCAGCCCGACACCGTTCCACTTTCCTGTTGAGTCCGCGCGCCTACTGGCCCGGCTGCGCGTGGCGGGTCCGGTGTTCGCCGCCGATCAGCATGGTGGATACCTCTCCTTCGCGGTTCCGTCCTTGCGCCCCTACATCGATACGCGTCTGGTCCTCCACACCGGGGAGGAATACGCCGACTACCTTTCGCTCTTCGACAGTCCGGAGCGCTTCGACGCGCTCGACGGCAGCGCGAAGTTTCGCGCGGTCGTGCTGGCCACGACCTACCCGGATCGCGCTCTCGGTCTCATCTGGCACCTCTACCGCTCTCCCGATTGGCGTCTCGCGTACACCGACGGGTACGAGGTCCTCTTTCTGCGCGAAGGTCCCAGCCTGGCGCTCGACGAGCGCGCGACGGTCGACTCCATCCTGGGCGAGCTCGCCGCGCGTTTCGGCGCTGGTACGGGGCTTGCCGAGGCCGCGCGACTTCACCTCGCGCGCTTGCTCGTCGTGTTGGGGCATTCGCAGCAGGCCCAGTACGTGCTCTCCAGCCTTGCTTCGCGGCCCGCGGCGCAGCTGCGCGCGCGCGCCCATTTCGCCGCCGGGGAGCTGCGGGCCGCCGAGACACTGGCGCGCATCCTCCTTGCGCAAGACCCGCGTGATGTGCGCAGCCTGGCCCTGCTCGCCGAAATCGCGGCCGGCCAGGGCCAGCCGGACCAGGCAGTGCAGCGGCTCCGTCAAGCCCTCACGCTCGATCCCTACGATCCCGAGGCGCGCTCGCTTGCCGAACGCATCGGGCACTAGCTCCTAGTTCACGCCGAGACGACGGAGCAGCTGCACGATGGCGGTCACGCTGTCGAAGGCCTCGGCGCTGGCCTCGGCGTCGGGGATGCGCAAGCGGTAGGTCTGCTCCAGGAACACCTTGAGCGACACCATCGACAGCGAATCGATGAGCCCCGCGGAGATGAGCGGCGTGTCCGCGTCGAGGGGTGTGCCCTGCAAGGCGTCCGCGTATTCGCGTGCGATGTAGTCCAGGATCGTCCGTGCGAGTTGCTGGTCGTCCGCCATGGTCTCGGCCTTTCTAGCCCATTCTAGTCATCGAGCGACGAGAGATCGCCCACCGGCTCGCCCCACTCCTGGGCGCGCAACATCCGGCGCAGGATCTTGCCGCTACGGGTCTTGGGCAGTTTGTCCACGAAATCGATCGCGTGCGGCATGGCCACCGGCGAAAGATGCTTGCGCACGAAATTCATGATGTCGAGCTTGAGCTCGTCGGTGCCCGCGTGGCCGGGGCGCAACACGATGAAGGACTTGACGACCTCACCGTAGGTTGGATCGGGCTTGCTCACCGCCGCCGATTCCGCCACTGCCGGGTGCCGGAGCAGGGCGCTCTCGACCTCGAACGGCCCCACCAGGTGGCCCGCGGTGTTGATGACGTCGTCGTCGCGGCCCACGAACCAGTAGTAGCCGTCAGGGTCCACGCTGCCGCGGTCGCCGGTCAAGTAGTACTCGCCCACGAACTTACTCTGGTAGGTCTTCTCGGCCTTGAAGTAGCCGCGGAACATGGACGGCCAGGGCGGGCGGAAGGCGATGAGACCCGCGGCGCCGGGCGTGGTGATGGGCTGGAAGGTCCGGGCATCGAGAATGGTCGCCGCGATGCCGGGGACCGGCTTGCCCATGGAGCCAGGCTTGATGGGCAGGCCCGGTACGTTCGCGATCATGATGGCCCCGGTCTCCGTCTGCCAGTAGGTGTCGTGGAAGGGGCGCCCCAGCGACCTCTCCGCCCACACCACGGCGGCGGGGTTGAGCGGCTCGCCCACGCTACACATGTGGCGGAGGCTGGCCAGCAGTTCCGCGCCGGGCGGCGGCGCCTTCATCAGCATGCGGATGGCGGTGGGCGCCGTGTAGAAGACCGTCACGCGGTGGCGCGCGATGAATTCGTACCAGCGCTGGGCGGAAAAGCCGGCCTCGAACACGGCCTGGGTCGCGCCCACGGCCCACGGGCCGATGATTCCGTAGGAGGTGCCCGTGACCCAGCCTGGATCCGCGGTGCACCAGTAGATGTCGTCGGGGCGCAGGTCGAGAACGTGGCGGGTGGTCGCGAATTGCGAGAGGACCGCGCCGTGCACATGCTGGGCGCCCTTGGGTTTGCCCGTGGTTCCCGAGGTGTAGTGCAGGAGTGAGGGGGTGTCCTCGCTCGCGGCGAAGGGCTCAAAAGCGCGGGCGGGCGCGGTTTCTGCGTTCATCGCGGTCTCGCCTGGTCCGAGGGTGGGCGCGGTTTCCGGCTTGACGTCCGTGAGAATGACCCAGGCGAGAGCGGGAAGGCGCGGACGCGCCGAGCGCACCTTCTGCACGTGGCGGGCGGTGGTGATGACCGCGCGGGTCTCCGCGTCCGCCAGACGGAGCTCGAGCGCATCGGCCATGAACTGCGAGAAAAGGGGCTGCGCCACCGCGCCCAGCTTGAGGATGCCTAGGAAGGCGAAGTAGAGATCCGGCACGCGATCCAGGAACAGGCAGACGCGGTCGCCGGCGGCGATGCCCAGCTCGGCCAGCTTCGCCGCCCACACGTCGCTGTAGCGTCGCAGATCATCGAAGGTGAAATTCTGGCGCAGCCCAGCGTGATTCTCCCAAATGAGGGCCAGACGGCCGCCGTGCCCCTGCTCGCACAGCCGGTTGGAGAGCAGGGCGCCCAGGTTGAAGGGCTGGCCCGGCCCGAGGCCGAGCGCGGCGCGCAGGTCGGCGATTTCGTAGGACGGCTGGTTGCGGCTGGCCGCCGGGGCGGCCACGGGGACCACTTTGGAGTCATTCATGAAAGCCTCAGACCAGGGCGCCCGAATGATTCTCAGGCGACGGTTGACGGAAGGATACCAACCATAGCATCATTTGTTCGGCCGGGTCACCCGGCTCGCGGGTTCAACATGGGTTTCTTCAGCAAAAAGAGTCCTGACAAGTCCGATTTTGCAGCCGCGTTACCCGCCGGGGGGCCGGAACCGGGTTCTGGCTCGGTGCTCGACATGCTGCGGGCGACGGTATCGCGCATCTCGCGCGACCACATCCCGCCCGAAAGCCTCGAGCTTCGCGCCCACCTGCTCGACAGCGGCTATGTCGACTCGCTGAGCGCCACCGAGCTGCTAACCGAGATCGAGCGCCGCTACGGGGTCCGCATCGACGAGATGGACATCGTCGGCCGGCTGTGCACCATCGAGGCGCTGGCGCGCGAGATCGAAGCCCGCGCCAGCGGCACGGCGAAATGACCGAAGCCATCTGGCGCGAGTTCCGGCTGCACGTGGGCATGCCCCACCTGCAGCCCGGCCGGCTCGCCGAGGAGCCCATCATCAAACAGTTGGGCGCGTTTCAGTGGCAGGCCGTGGCGGCTTTGGCCGGACAGGCCGAGAACGCCGTTGTCAGCGAAGCCGGCGAGCGCCTGCACATCTCGATGATCAGCGTGGAGCTGGGCATGCCGGCCGGTCGCGCCTGGGACGAATTCGACGAAGGCGCCGACCTGTGCTTTCGCCAGTGCACGGGGGTCTATGGGCACAAGCTGGTGGAAGGCCTCTTTCTCTTCGACCAAGAGCCGATTCCCGACGAGGAGCTGCGGGCCATTGCCGGGCGGGATGACCTGGTGTCCGGGCGTAGGCCGTGGGCCTTTGTCACGCACGGATTCATCACGCGCACAGGGAGCACCTGGGCCAAGCTGGAAACGCCGCGCGCTTTCCTGGAAAGGCCTGTGCCCGAGCTCGCTGCCATGCCCGCCGGCATCTCCGAGCACCAAGCCGTGGAGCGTACCGGCTCTATCGAAGGCTTCACCGATTGGGCGGAAGCAGCGGCCTTGCCTCGTGATGCGCAGACGGGCGACTTCGAACACGGGGTGGCGCCCGAGACCGACCTCAATGCGGCGGGTGTCGTCTATTGCGCGCGGCTGCCCGCGATCATGGCCGGGGCCGAGCGGCAACTTCTGCGCGAACGGCTGCTCCTGCCGCTTTCCGAGCCGCTGGTCGCGTGCCTGGGCCCGCAGCATCGCCGTATCTACTACTTCGCGAACGCCAGCCGCGAAACCAGCTTGCGTTTGCGGGTCGAGGCGCGTTTCTGTCCGGCCGCCGCGGCTGCGCCCGCGCAGGTGCGTACCCTGGGGCGCTTTCTCTTCCGGACCGACGTTCTGCGCGCCTCGGATGGCGTACTCATGGCCAGCTCGCTGGTCGAGAAAGCCTTGCGCGTGCCTGGGCAGAGCAAGCCGCTCTTGACCGAATGGGCGCGCTGGCTCGCGCACATGCCCGGCCGTGGTTAGGCCGACATGGTTTTTACCTCCAATATCTTCATCTTTTACTTCCTGCCGCTGCTGCTGCTGCTGTACTACGCGCTGCCGTTCCGGTACCGGAACGGGCTTCTGACCCTGGCGGCGTACGTCTTTTACGGCTGGGACCGGCCTTGGTTCGTGCTGCTCATGATGTACTCGACGGTGTGCCACTACTACGCCGCGCGCATCATCGCGGCGCCGGGAGCGTCGGCCCGCCTGCGCAAGGGCACGCTCGCGGTGGCCATCATCAACAGCCTGTTGCTGCTGGGCTACTTCAAGTACGGCGTGTTCGCGCAAGAAAACGCCAATGGGCTCTTGCAATTGCTCGGGCAACAGGGCTTCCGCATCTACCAGATCACCCTGCCCATCGGCATTTCCTTCTACACGTTCCAGACCATCAGCTACACCGTCGACGTCTACCGGGGCGCCGCGCCCCCCGCGCAGAGGCTCACCGATTTCACTTGCTTCGTGGCCCTGTACCCGCACCTCATTGCGGGCCCCATCGTTCGCTACAACACGATCGCCGATCAGTTCGGTCACCGCCAGCACACCTACGAGCGCTTCGCCTCGGGCGTGGTCCTCTTCATCCTCGGCTTCGCCAAGAAGATCCTCTTGGCCAATGCCATGGGCCGCATCGCGGACGCCGTGTTCGCGGCGGAGTCACCCGACGCCCTGACCGCCTGGTGGGGCCTTTTGGCCTACGCCGGTCAGATCTACTTCGACTTCTCCGCTTACTCGGACATCGCCGTGGGGCTCGGCCGCATGGTCGGGTTCGAGATCCCGCGCAACTTCAATTCGCCCTACCTTTCGCGCAGCATGACCGAGTTCTGGCAGCGCTGGCACATGTCGCTGTCGAGCTTTCTGCGCGACTACCTCTATTTCCCGCTGGGCGGCAACCGCTACGGCGCGCGCCGTTCGATGCTGAACCTGTGGTTGGTCATGCTCATCGGTGGTCTGTGGCACGGGGCCGCGTGGCCGTTCGTGCTGTGGGGCGCGTACCACGGCATGTGGCTGGCGCTCGAGCGCGGCTTCGCCAAGCGCGACGGCCTATGGTCCTTCCTGCCCCGGCCGCTGCAAATGGCGGTCACCTTCTTCTTCGTGCTGCTGTCGTGGGTGCCGTTCCGGGCCGAGAGCTGGACCGCCGCGGTCGCCTACTTGCGCGCCCTCTTCGGCTTCGGGGCGGCCCTGCCGAACAGCCAGCTGGTGCGCGGCGAGGTCTTCTCCCTGCACCACGTGATGATGATGGCCATCTGCGTCTTCGTGGTCACTCGCAAGACGCAGGCCTGGGACATGGCGCGCAACGTGAGCTGGCCCAAGCTGGCTTGGATGGTGCCGCTCTTCGTGCTCGGCCTGGCCGCCATGTACACGCAAAGCTTCAACCCCTTCCTCTATTTCCAGTTCTGACCATGTCGCGCGCTTGCTACAAGACCCTGGTGTTCGCCTTCCTCGCGATCCTCTTCGCGGTGCCGGTGTTTCAGGGCATCTGGGAGAAAGCAGTGGAAGGCGAGTCCCTGCGCGTGCTCGGACTGTTCAAGAAGGTGCCCAGCGATGCCAACCTGCGCGCCTTCGAGAAGGACCTCGAGGACTCGTCCAAGGTGGCAGGTTGGCTGCGACCGATGCATCGCCAACTGCGCTGGTGGCTGATGCGCGACCTGGGCGACAAGGCCGTGGCCGGGGCCGACGGCTGGGCCTACTACGGCCCCAACATTCGCTACCTGGGCGAGCGTTACTTCCGAGATCTGAAATTCGGCAAGCCCGCGGACGATCCGGCCGAGACCGTCGCCGACTTCGCCCAGCAGCTCGCTCGCCGCAACATTCGCCTGCTGGTGGTGCCCATCCCCTCGAAACCCGCGGTCGCGCCCGAGCGGCTGCGGCGCGGGCTTCTGCCGAGCCCCGCCTTGTCCGTGCACACCCGGCGCTTCCTCGACGAGCTGCGCGGTCGGGGCATCGAGGTGCTCGACCTCTATTGGGCCTTCGGGCAGCAGCAGCGCAGGTGGCGCGACCGGCCGCGCCTGTACCTGGCGGCGGACACACACTGGACCGGCGACGGCGCGCGCTTCGCGGCCGCCATTGTCGCCATGAGCGTGCGGGGGATGCTCGGCCCGACTCCATTGGAGCCGAAGCGCAACTACCGGCGAGAAACCGTGACCGTGGCGCGGCGACCCGATATTCCGCGCATGAGCCGCCTGCCCGGCGAAGCAACGGCTTTCCCACCTGAGAACACCACCGCCTATCGCGTATTCGACGAAGAAGGCGCGCCCTACGCCGACAGCGACGACGCCCAGCTCCTCCTGCTCGGCGACAGCTTCTCCCGCATCTACCAGACCGACGAGCCCGAGGCGGCCGGGCTCATCGCCAACCTCGCCTACGAGCTGCACACGCCGCTCACCTCCATCGTGAACGACGGCGGCGCCTCGACCTTGGTGCGCCAGGAGCTCGCGCGCAGTCCGGAGCTGCTCAAGGGCAAACGCCTCGTGATCTGGACCTTCGCCGAGCGCGACCTGCGCTTCGGCATGAAGGGCTGGGAGAAGATCGCGCTGGAGGAGTAGGGGCGATACTGGGGTGAATCGAAGAGGGCGCGGAGGCGGAGGAGGGCGCAGAGGGCGGAGGGGAGGTGGCTCGGCTCACGGCCGCGGAAGCGGCCATATTGCCTCGCCCCGCAGGGGAGAGGCCGACACGCGAAGCGTGGCGGGTGAGGGGACCGGAGCTGCACCCTCGGCGAAGGAGTGGCCCTTGCCGACCCTCCGCCCACACCAGGATCTGCCTCGCGGTTCCACAAGCGCTTCCTTGTCGCGCGGCCGGGTCGTCTGGGCCGCTCCTCTGAGGCACAAAAGCCTGTTTCAGTTTGACCGGGCACCTTCGACGCGACACTGGCAAAGCTGGCGGGGCGTAAGCAACTCTGACCTGAAGAGCTGGTGATGGTTCTCGTGCGCAGCACCACCGCTGTTCCCGGTGTCTAGCGGTCACCTACTGGTGCTTCCTACGCGCCTTTCCGCACAGGACGGAATCTACTGCGCCAACTTTTCGAGAAACGTGCGCATGCGTGCGCTCGCCCCGGCGGGCCAACCGTGCGTTGAACCGTCGTAGCCGCCTTGACTATGCTCACACCAGGTAACTGGCAATCGTTGGCCGCAGCCTACGTAGTCAGCGCAGTCGATGGCGTCCAGCCCCTGGCTTCGAGCTGCACGGATCTCCTCTCGCAGGCTGGCGAGTGATGGCTCGGTGCTCTGCTGGCAGCCATTCTGCCCGGCCGCCCAGTCGCGCGTAGCCTCGCCCTCGGCAATAGGCACATGCGTATCGTCAATTCCGTGGACCAACAGCCAAGCTGTCGGACCTTGAACACATTGCTCTGGAGCAAACACCATTCCTCCGGCGACCGGAAAAACCGCCTGCAGGGCTTTGCCATAGACGCAGCCCAGGAGATTGGCGAAGTATGCCCCGCTGCTTGTTCCCGCCACCCAGATTCGCGATGCATCGACTGCATAGTC
>JADGRD010000142.1 GCA_017881285.1 Pseudomonadota bacterium
TTCGGCCTCGAGACCGCGGGAACATCGCTCAAGGCCGACGACGCGCGCGCGGCCGTGGCGGCCGCCATCGTCGCCGAGCTGCACGCACTCCTCGCCGACGACTGCCCCCTCCGCCTGCGCGACGGCGAGCAGGAACGGCGCGTCCGCGCGCGCGATGTCTTCCTCCTGACCTTCACCAACCGCGACAGCCGGGCCATCGGCCGCGCCCTCGCCGAGGCGTGCATCCCCCACGCCTTCTACAAGCAAGACAAGCTATTCGAAACGGCCGAGGCGAGCGAGATTCTCGCCGTCCTGCGCGCCCTCTGCGCGCCCGAGGATCGTGGGCTGCGCGCCCGGGCCTTGCTCACCCGGTTTTTCGGCCTGGACCTGCCCGAGGTCGCCGCCGCCGCGGAGCTGGGCGCGACCGCCGGACCGACGCAGCTCTTGCTGCATCTCGCGGCGCGGGCGCAGACCGCCGACATCCCCGCGCTCTTCGCCTCGCTGGTCGAGGAGACCGGCGTCCTGCGCCGCGAGCTGTTCGCGAACGCGGGCGAGCGCGGCCTCACCAACTTCACGCACGTCCTCGAGCTCTTGCAGGCGGAATGGGCGCGCAGCCATGCCTCGTTGCCCGAACTGGTCGATCTGCTCGCGAGCTACATCCACGGCACGGGGACGCCGCCCGGCCGCGACAGCGACCTGCAACGTCTGGAAACCGACAGCGACGCGGTCCAGATCCTGACCGTGTACAAGGCCAAGGGCCTCGAGGCGGACGTCGTGTTCGTCTACGGCGGCACGGGCGAAAAGCCCCATCGGCCGGTCAGCGTGATCCACGAGGGCAGCGCGCGGATGGCCTGGGTCGGATCCCTCGCGGGTCTCGTCAAGACCCGTTTCGAGGAGGAGCAGTACGACGAACGCTGCCGCCTGCTCTACGTGGCCCTGACCCGCGCCCGCTATCGTCTCTACTTGCCCCACTACCCGCCGCAGTACACGCGACTGGCCGGTCCATACGCGCGCCTGAATCGCCGCTTGGACGAGATCCTCGCTAGCCAGCCCGCCTCCGAGCTCGCGCGGAGGCGGGTGGACTGCGAAGCCGCTGTCCCCGACGAAGGTGGCGCCGCGCCGATGGCGGGAGGCCAGGTCAAGGACGGCTCCGCTCTCCTCCCGGCCCCGGCGGTGCCCGCCGAGCTCGACGAGATCCGGCAGCGGCGACAGGGATTCCTCGTGACCTCCTACACGGCGGTCAAGCGCGCGCGCGCGGGCCTGCGCCCGGCCGAGGAAGCCGCCGAGCGGTGGAATCCCGGCGAGTCCCCCGCGGGGGAGGCGACCGACCGGTTGCCCGGCGGCGCCAAGACCGGGATCTTCCTGCACGACGTCCTGGCCTGGGTTTCGCTTGCCGACCTGGCCGCCGCGCCGGCCTTCCCCGTCTGGTTCTCGCGGGTGGAGGTCGCGGCGTTGCTCGAACGGCAGCGACGGCGGCATGACAGGCCGGCGGGCGAGATCGAGCCAGCCGCGCGCCTGGTGCACACGGCCTACACGGCGCCGGTTCGCCTGGGCGAAAGCGTGATCCCGGGACTGGCTTCCGCGAAGTTGGTCCTGCGCGAGATGGAATTCCTCTATCCCATGCCCGAACGCGGCCACCCGCTGCTCTCGCGGCCGTCCGCCAGCGGCCTTGCGCCCACCTGGAAGATCGAACGCGGCGCGGTCAAGGGCTTCATCGATCTGCTCTTCGAGCACGAGGGGCGCGTGTACGTCTGCGACTGGAAGAGCGACGTGCTGCCGAGCTACGATGCCGCCGCCCTGGCCCACCACTGCGAGCAGCACTACGACGTGCAAGCGCGCCTCTACGTCATCGCGGCCCTGCGTCTGTGCGGCATCGCCGACCCCGCCGAGTACGACCGGCGCTTCGGCGCCGTGCTCTTCTGTTTCCTGCGCGGCCGGCAGCCGGGTGACGAGCGCGAAGGCATGCACAGCTTCACACCCACCTGGGATGCGATCTTGGCTTGGGAAACCGAGATGCTGGGCCAGCCGTTCTGGGGGCTCACGCGATGAGGCAGCAAGGGCTATCAACGATGTCGCCCTTCGGCGCCGCCGCCGCGGCCATGGGCGCTGCGCCGGGATTCCCCGCGCGCCTGCTCGAGCTCTTGCGCGCCAGCGATCTCGACGAGAGCGGCGCCTTCGTGGCCTGGCAACTCGCGCGGCTGCCGCGGGGCCTGACCGAGGCGGAACGCGACGCCCTGGCCATTCTGGTGGGGCGCTTGCTGGCCGCGCAGTCCCGGGGCAGCACGCGCGTCGCCGTCGGCGACGACGACCGCGCCCGGCTCGCCCGCGCCAACGAGCTGGTGGGCCAGGCCCAGACCACCGGTGCCACGCCGCTCGTGCTCGACGGAAGGTACTTCTACACCCAGCGGGCGCATGCCTGCGAGGGGCGCGTGGCGGCGCGCCTGGCCGCGCGGAGGCAGGCCGGGCCGTTTTCGCCAATGGATTTGCACCAGGCGGTCGATGCTGCGGCCGCCCTCGGCGCGCCCACGCCCAGCGACGAGCAGAAGGCCGCGGTCGTGGCCGCGCTCGGCCGCCGGCTGGGCGTCATCTCGGGCGGGCCGGGCACCGGCAAGACCACCACCGCGCTCCTCCTCGTGCGCAGCCTGGCGCGCCTGGGGGTTGCCCCCGCGGCCATCGCCCTGGCCGCGCCCACCGGCAAGGCGAAGAGCCGGCTCGAGGAGGATTTCCGCGCCCGGCTGGGCAGCCTTCGCGATCCGCCCCTGCCCGATCGCGAGCTGCTCGCCCTCTGCCCCGAGGCCCAGACGCTGCACCACCTGCTCGGCGCCACGGCCGGGCCGGACGGTTTCCGGCGGGCCGCGCGGGATCCGCTGCCCTATCGCGCCGTCATCGTGGACGAGTCGTCGATGATCGATCTCGTGCTCATGGACCGGCTGCTCGACGCGCTTCCGGACGCGTGCCAGCTCGTCTTGCTCGGCGACGCGGATCAACTCCCCTCGGTCTCGGCGGGCGCGGTGTTCCGCGACCTCGGCGCCTTGTCGACCCGGCTTTTGCGCGGGTACCGGGCGGATCCCGCCCAGCCCGCGGGCAGCCAGCTCGTCGCGCTCGCCCAGGAAGTGCGCGCGGGCGCGGCGGACGCGGCGGCGGCCCTCTGCTCGACGCGCGGGAACGCCGGCGAGCATCGCCGGCAAGGGGCGGAGCACCTCGCGAGCGAACAGCGCGACGAGCTCTTGCGCCAGCACCACGCGCGCCTCTTCGACGTGGCGGACTGCGCGGGGCTCATCGATCGAACCTATGCCGGAAGCGGCGACGTCTTCGCTGGCGAGGACGCGGCCCGGCTCGACGCCCTGGCAGCGCACCTCGGAAAGACGCGCGTCCTTACGGTGACCCGCCAAGGACTTGCCGGGGTGGAGCGCTGCAATGCCTTCCTGCACGATCTGCACGGCGGCGGGCCGTCGCTCCTGGCGGGCGAACCCGTCCTCATGTTGCGCAACGACTACGAGCGCGGACTGTGGAACGGCGATCAGGGGATCGCGGTGCGCGCGCGGCGGCCCGGCCAGGCGACCGCCATGGTCTGCGCCTTCCGCTCGCGCCAGGGCTGGCTGGCCGTGGACCCCTGGGCCGTGGGGCCGGCCCTTGGCCTCGGCTACGCCCTCACCGTGCACAAGGCGCAGGGCTCGGAATACGACGAGGTGCTCCTCCTGCTGCCCGACTACGCCTGTCCCTTGCTCACGCGAGAGCTGGTCTACACCGCCATCTCCCGCGCGCGCGGCAGTGTCGTCGTATGCGGCAGCCTCGATATCTTCAAGTTGGGCGTCGCGGCGAGGGAAGACCGCGGTTCGGGAATCGGGGAGCGGCTGGCGGTCCTGGTCGAGGCCACTTGACTTGCCGGCTACTGTTCGCTAACCACATCCCACCATGAGCCGTGAGGAAGAAGTCAAAGACGTTCGCCTTTTTGACCTACGCGTTGTCGAACGCAATATCAAGCGCGGGCTCGTGACCCGCAAGGAGTACGAACGTTTCCTGAAATCGCTGTCCGACGCAGCCAGCAACATCGCCCCCCCCGAATCAGATTCGGCCCCGTCGCGCGAGTCATAAGCACCGCGTCCGTCACCCAGGGTTGAATCCTGCCGGGCCTCTGCGTACGATTCCTGACCATGCCTGACTCTGGAGACAAACCGAGTAGCTTCACGGTGACGGATCGGCGCGCGTTCGACAAGAGCGGCGAGCGCAAGGAGGACGTGCCGGCGCCGCCGGTGGCGCCCAGCCCGCCTGCGAGCGCCGAGCCCCCCACGACGGAGCCGCCGCGCTCCCTGCCGCCGGCCGACCTCGCGACACTGGTCCTCTCGCTGGGCAGTTCCGCGATCGTGTACCTAGGCGAGACCGGCGACGACAAGAAGCCGGAACGCAATCTGCCCATGGCCAAGCACGTCATCGATCTGCTCACCGTGCTCGAGGACAAGACCAAGGGCAACCTCACCGCCGAGGAGGAGCACATCCTCGAAAGCCTGCTCTTCGACCTGCGCCTGCGTTACGTCGAGGCGCTCAAGGTTTCGCCCGCGGGCGGCTGAGCCGGTTCCGCCGGGTCGCGCAAGAGGCGCCAGGCGCGCCGGATCTCGAGCAGGAAGAGCAGCAAGAAACCCACGCTGAGCAGGGGCAGGGCGATGACCAGGGTCCAGGCCAGGGTGGGAAACACGTGGCGATAGTCGACGAACCACCAGTCGACACGCGCGCGCGCATAGTTGAGCTGGATGTTGACGTGCAGATTGGTGTAGCGGCGCCAGGGCGCGTCGTTCTCCGCCACGGACCAGGTGTCGTTCTTGGGCAGATGGGTGAGGAGCCAGTAGTTGCCGACGATGTGATTGAAGGCCGGCACCCACTGCAGCGAGTAGATGGTTTCGGAGCAAACCGGACAGGGAGCGCCCGGGATGCTGATGCCGTCGCCGGTGTTGTTGGGAACGCCCAGCCAGGCCTGCACGGCCTCGGTTTCGATGCGAATGTAGTGGTCCCAGTAGATGGCGTTGCCGAGATAGGTGACGAAACCGCCGAAGAGCAGGACGGCGCTCACCCCGGCGACGCCGAGCCAGCGTCGCAGCCGGCTCGCGTTGGCCAGCACGTCCTCGACGAGAAAGGCCGCGGGTATCAGCAACACGGCGAGCGCGAAGGTGAGATAGCGCGGTCCCCAGGCGAAGTCGCCGGCCCACGAGATCATCTGCGCGTGCACGTAGAGGCAGGGCAGGATGGTGAGCACCATGGCCAGCACGATGTGGCGGAAGCGCCGGAAGAAGCGCGGGAGGCCGAGCAGCGCCACGAAGAGCGGTGGGCTGTAGAGGAAGATGGACTTGCCCGGCGACATGAACATTCCCCACAGACCGAGGAGCGGCGTTTCGTGCGGCACGCCGACGGGCACCGCGACGCCGCCCACGCCTCCAGCCGCGCCGATCGTGGTTCCGGCGAAGGCCAGCCCGTACCCGGTGAAGTAGATGCTGCCCCAGCGCAGGTGGTTGTACCAGAGATAGATCGCCCCGAAGGGCAGCGCGGCGGCGAGAGAAACCAGCGAGACCAGCAGCAGCACGCGCCAGTTCCGGCGCAACTCCCAGGCGAGGAAGAGGCCCGCCCCCAGGCCGGAAAGTACGAACACGGGTTTGGCATTGACCAGCAGGCCGGCCCACATGCCGAGCAGCGCGGCCTGCCGCCAGGTGGGCCGGTCGCGCACGTCGAGCAGTTTGCCAAAGAACCCGGTGAAGCAGACGAGCTGGAGGGTTTCGGAATAGGGATAGCGGGCATAGACCCAGACCGACGTGGCAAAGGCCAGCGCCACCGTGCAGGCCGCCGCCGGAATCGGGCCGACCCCGAGGCGACGGCATAGCCCGAAAAACATCAGGCAGGCCAGGGTGCCCAGCAAGGTGGGCGCGAGGTGCGAGGTGAAGCGCCAGGTGATCTGCCAGTAGGCTGGGAAGATCTTGGCGACCGTGCGTTGCAGGTAGGCCCCCGGGACGTGAATCACGCACTGGAACAGCGGGGCTAGCCCGTAGAGGCTGCCATCCTTGCCGTTGGGCAGTGTCGTCGGCCAGCGCGTCTTGGCGTGGAAATTGTGCGAGTGGGCGATGCTGTCCGCGACTTCCCAGATCGGCGTGGCGTCGCCCCACGGCCGCTCGCGGCTGGTGGAGAACAGATAAAGAAAAGCGACGGCCCCGAACAGCCACAGGCTGCCGCGGACGCGAAAGGGAAAGGGAAAGGATGGGGTCATCGGAAAAGCCGCGGGCATGATAGCCGATCGCGCATCCCCCGCGAGGGACTTCGTGCATCGCCGGGCGGGCTGCCAATGCCGCCTCGCCGTGGTAGACCAACGGCAGCGTGCGCGCATGATGGAATTGCCAGCCTGGACCGAGCTCCTGGTGAAGGTCATCGCGGTCGCGAGCGCGCGGTTGCCGGACGACGTCACGGCCGCCATCCGCAACGGGCGCAAGCGCGAGACCGACGGCTCGCTCGCCGCCATGGCCCTCGACGCGGTTCTCAAGAACGCCGAGCTGGCGTGGGTCGACAAGGCCCCGATGTGCCAGGACACCGGCGTGCCGGTCTTCTGGATCCACCATCCCGCGCGGGTCTCGACCGGCCTGCTCGTCCGGGCTTGCGCCGAGGCCGTCCGCCGCGCCACCGCACAGAGCCTGCTGCGCGAAAACGCCGTCGACACCCTCACCGGCCGCAACACCGGCACGGGCCAAGCGCCGGGCATCCCAAGCGTGCACTGCGAGGAATGGGCTCGCCCGGAAACCAAGATCGAGCTCTTGCTCAAGGGCGGCGGCTGCGAGAACACGAGCGCGCAGTACTCGCTGCCCGACAGCAAGCTCGGCGCGGATCGGAACCTGGAAGGCGCCCGCCGGGTCGTTCTTGACGCGGTCTACCAGGCGCAAGGCAAGGGCTGCGGGCCCGGGATCCTGGGCGTGTGCCTGGGTGGCGACCGCGGCTCCGGCTACCTCGAGGCCAAGTACCAGCTCATGCGCCGCCTCGACGACAAGAACCCCGTAGCCGAGCTCGACACCCTCGAACGGCGCCTGGTCGAGGAATCCAACCAGCTCGGCATCGGACCCATGGGCTTCGGCGGCAAGACCACGGTGCTGGGGGCCAAGGTCGGCACCCTCGGCCGCGTGCCCGCCAGCTACTTCGTGTCCATCGCCTACCTGTGCTGGGCCGCCCGCCGGGCCACCGCCATCGTCGGCGCCAACGGAGACGTGACATGGCCAAGCTGAGCCTGCCCTGCGACGAGGCGGCCATCCGCGCCCTGCGCGTGGGCGAGGAGGTCCTGCTCTCCGGCCGCATCATCACCGGCCGGGACACGGCCCACCACTGGCTGGTCGGCGGCTTCCGCGCGGAGGTCGCGCCCTACCTGGCCGACTCGATCATCTATCACTGCGGTCCGGTCGTGCGAAAGAATCCCGACGGCAGCTACGTCTTCGTCGCCGCCGGGCCCACGACCAGCGCCCGCGAAGAGCCCTATCAGGCCGAGGTGATTGGCCGTTACCACCTGCGCGGCGTGATCGGCAAGGGCGGCATGTCGGGCAAGACCCGCAAGGGCCTGGTCGAGCACGGCGCCGTGTACCTGCACGCGGTGGGCGGCACCGCGCAGTCCCTGGCGCACGCCGTGGTCCGCGTCGAGCGCGTCTTCCAGCTCGAGGAATTCGGCGTGCCCGAGGCCATGTGGGTCATCGAGGTCAAGGATTTCCCGACCGTGGTCACCATGGATGCGCAAGGCAGCTCGCTGCACGAGACAATCGCCGAGGCGTCGAGAGCAGTCTTGCAGAAGCTGCTAGGGCAGAAGACTCCACTCTAAACCTCCCCCCCACTTCCAGCCTCGCCCCCACTTCCAGCCTCGCCCCGCAACGCGGGGAGAGGCCGCCGAGCCGGAGGCTCGGCGGGTGAGGGGACTCGCCTCT
>JADGRD010000143.1 GCA_017881285.1 Pseudomonadota bacterium
CTTCACGGACCGAACGGCATTGTAGTGCCGCATGATTGCGTATTGCTGCTGGACGGGCTCGGCGAGCTGGTCGATGACAGCGACCGCGCGTTTGACATCGGTCTCGACCAGCTCATCGATAACGGCCTCCTTGGTGTCCTCGCGAATGCCCGCCTTGAAGAGCTCGTTGACGGCGGCTTCCAGGCCGGGCGTCTTGTCATTGAGGAAAGCATCGGCCATGGCCACGCCGAGCTCGCGATTGAACTGCTTCCCTGGCATACCGCTTTGCTTGACGATCTTTGCCGCATCGATCGGGTTGCCGAGCCGCCACTCAATGGCGGCTTGGGCCACGACCGAGGAAGCCCCGGGATACCGGGACGCGGCGGCCGCGATCAACGAGCGAGCCTGGTCGGCATGTTTCAGGAGGGCATGGGCAATGGCTGTCTCGCGCATGGCCCCACCTTGTCCAGTGGAAACGGCGGGCTCGATCGCGAGCAGGGCTTCCTTGGGCTTGCCCATGCGGCGAAAGGCGCGGGCCAGTCTGCCGCGCACCGACGCTCCGTCCAGGCCACGCGGGTCGGGATGGTCGCCAAGCCACATCCGGGACAGGCGCACGATGGCGCCGTTGGGGTCGCTAGAGAGTGCTCGGGTCACGTTCCGGCTACGCTCCGCGCGCCCGCCGGCTGGCAACCTCCACGATTCGATCTTGTTCGCGGCAACGATATTTTCCAGCACGGCGATTAGACACTCGAGGCCGCGGGAGCCCTCTCGGTCGCCGAGCGCCGCGGTCTGCATCTCGCGCATCGCTGCCTGGGGTGGCAGAAGGCCGAGGTCCACGCGGGTTGCGGCGACGTGGATGCGGTCGCAAGGCCGAAGTTGCGGTAGCGCCGCGGTTTGCTCGAGGAGCGCCTTGTCACCACCGTACACGGCGAAGCTCGCCTGGGACGAAAGAGCCACTCCGGGCGCGACCTCGACGAAGTTGCCGTGCATCCGTTCGTAGAGGCGCAGGTCGGGCAGCCGATACGCGACCTTGCCGGCAAGATTGCGATTGTCGGGACGCGAATCCAGGCGCGCCATCAGCGCGCGCGCTGCGGCGTAGCGCATGGGGTTGGCCCAATCGTCCTTGGCGTGGATCGTCTCGAACACGTCCAAGAGCGCCAGCCCACCGATGCCTTTCTGCGCCTGAAGATTCGCGAGCAGCTCGCCCGTGACCGGCTGGCTGGCATCTGCCGCCACGAGGGAGTCGAACCAAGGGGCAAACGTCGCTGCGAGCTTACCCTTATCGTCGCGCACCGATCGTGCAAACGCGGCGGCCGCTTTGTTCGAGCACAGCGTGTGCAGGTAGTCGTGCCCCTTTTCGCGCAGAGCGGTCAGCATCGCAGCCCGGTAATAGGCCCCGAGCGCGGGCGCGGTGGGATTGCTCTTGTCGGGCAAGAGGGCAGCGAGCGCCGCGTCGAAGGCGGCGAGCAGATTGCCCGCATCGACGTCCAATTGGCGAAGAATACGACTTTCGTCTCGGCTGTCCCGAGCCTTGGCCGCCCGCTCAGCGTATGAGGCGCCGGCATCGCGCATGAGGGATCGCAAAACCACGGCCGGCCCTGACGAAGCGAGGCTGCGCCGGATTTGAAAGTCACCCCAGGTCACCTGGGCTTGCACGACCGGCATCGTGCCGCGCGCCTCGGCCCCGTGCCCTGCGAGGAAGGTCTCCGCCTCCTCGCTGAGGTCGCTAAGCAGCAAGCGTCGCAACCAGAGATAGCGCGTGACCAGATCAGTGGCCGGGGCATCTGCCAACGCTTGCAGTCGCGTGTTGTCGAAGAGCACGTAGGCGCGAACCGCGCTGGAGTCAGGCACCCAGGCGGCGGCCTGCTGGGCTGCGCGCCGGTAACCGAGGACGTGCGCAAGCACCATCTTCCGCGCCGGCTCGGCATGGCTGGCCGCCTCGTCGAGGGCCGTCGCCGCCCATGCCGCCGCCACCAAAGCATCCGCGGCGTCCATGGCGTCGAGGGATTGCAAGGCCAGCGACAAGAGCCCTCCGCTCATGGCATGGATGGCGCGCCCACGCTGAGCCGGATTTCCCCAGGTCTTGCCCGCATTCCGTACTGCCCTCACCGCGGCCTCGTCGAACATGGGCTCGAACGCGGGTAGTGGCCGCGTCTCCTCCATGAGCGGATGGGCCGCGATC
Source organism: Pseudomonadota bacterium (assembly GCA_017881285.1). Taxonomy (GTDB): domain Bacteria; phylum Myxococcota_A; class Polyangia; order Fen-1088; family Fen-1088; genus Fen-1118. The sequence continues at coordinate 2,162 of JADGRD010000143.1, forward strand.
TGCTTCTTCGCCCAGTCGAGCAGGAGCGCATGGGCCGGGCCGAAATTGCACAGCTCGTCGAGGGTTCCGAGGGAATCGGGCCCGACGCGAATGTCCCAGCCGTGCGTTGCCTCGACCCAGCTTACCGCGGGCGGCTCGGAAAGCGGCGCACCCACGAGCTCAGCCACGAGCGCGATGGCGCCGACCAGCCGGGCATCCAGCGACAGCCGGTAGGCCGCGGCCAGGGCCTCGCGCGTGGCTGCCAGGCTTTCACGCATGAACAGGGCGGGCTTCACCGTCGCCGAAACGGGGGCCGTCCTCGATTGGGCTTTGGGCTTGTGGCACGCAACCAGGCTGCTCACCACGGCAAGCAACACTGCGACCCGGCGACAACGCACACGAGATGCCATGTGGTCATCGTACGCGCGATGGCGAATTGCGCAATCGGCGACGATCGCGCTGCTGGAAGCCGTTGCCCGCACGCGACCAAGGGGGCGACAGGGCACGCGTTGGCGCTCTTTCGCGACCATCAACGCCGATTCACTCGCGGACCGCAGCAGGGCAGGCAGGCCCTGTGCAAATACATCCTGTGCCATCACGCGAAATCCCGGCGCCATCTGCAAGTAGTACGTCGCGGTCGAGGCACTAGGCGGCGTTGCGGGTGGCGTTGATGACCGCGGCGATGCCCTTCAAGGCCATCTTGCGCGCCCGCACGGCATCCTCGCAATCGGCGCGGCCGCGGCTTACCAGGTCGTTGTAGCGGGCGAAGGCGTCGTGCACGATCACCAAGAGCGGCAGGACGATCTCCTCGCGAAAGCGAATACTGGCCCGGACCAGGGGATCATTGGCCAGCAGCTGCGGCTGCTGGGCGATCAGCAAGATGCATTGTTCGACCCGGCGAGCTTCGTCGTAAAGGTCGCGCCACAGCGGTCCCAATCGCGCGTCGGCCTGCAGGTGCGCCGTGATGTCGAAGCGGGACTTGAGCAGGCTCATCGCCGCATTATCGAGCAAGGCGCGGAAGAAGCGCGAACCCCGATATAGGCGCCGCAGCTCAGCCTCGCGACCGGCCGCGATCACCTCGGCGAGCGCGGCCCCCAATCCGTAGAAGCCCGGGATTTGCATCTTGAGGATGCTCCAGGTGGCGACGAAGGGAATCGCGCGCAGGTTTTCCAGGTCGAGCTTGTCCTGCGTCTGGCGCGTGACGGGACGACTGGCGATGGTCAAGTGATCGAAGAGCGGCAGAGGACTCCGCTCGCCGAGCAAGGTCAGGAAGGCGGGATCCTCGCGAAGCGCGCGATACCGCCGGAACGACGTCGCCGAAAGCTCGGCCAGCAGGGGCAGAAGCTCGGGCGGGGGATCTTCCTCCCGATCGGGCATGAGCAGATTTTCGAGATTGGCGGTGTAGAGCTGCTCGACATGGTACTCGGCCATCTCGTGATTGCCGAAATTGCTGCTGATGGTTTGCCCTTGAATCGTGAGCTGGGTCTCCCATTGCTCAATATTCGCATCGCGCGAGCGATAGAAGCGATGCGTGTTGCCGCCACCGCGCGCCGGCGGCCCGCCGCGACCATCGAAGAAGACCATCCGAATGCCTTCGCGCCGCCCCAGCTCGGTCAGCCGCCGACGGGCCTGCCGGATGCTCCAGTTGGCGGTCAGATAGCCGCCGTCCTTGGTGCCATCCGAGTATCCGAGCATCACCACTTGCCGTCGCCCGCGCCGGTCGAGCCACGCGCGATAGGCCGCCGAGCTGAACAGGCGGGCCATGGTGTCTTGCGCGTGCTGCAGATCCGCGACCGACTCGAAGAGCGGCACCAGGTCCAAGCGAGTTTGCTCGGGCGCCAGACCAGCCAGTCGCGCCAGGATGAGGACCACCAGCGCATCCTCGGGTCCGCGGCTGTGGCTGATGATCACGCGGTGGAGGCCCAGCTCCCCGTTGCTCTCCTGGATATGGGGCACGAGCCGGAGCACCTCGATGGTGTCGCGGGTCGCCGGGGCGAGGCCGGAGGGCAGCTCGGCGGGGAGCGCCAGCGCGCGCGCCAGGAGCTGCTCGAGCAGGTCGCAGGGAATCTGCTGCGCGGTCTGGGCGCGCTCGAGCTGCTCGCGCTCCGTCGGCGAGAAGACGGCGCCGGCGACCAGGGGCAGGAGCTGGCGCAACGACGTGAGGAAGACCTCGCTGCTCTGCCGGAGGTCGAGTGATGCGAAGTAGAAGCCGAAGAGGTGCACCTTGAGGATGAAGTCGTCGAGCTCGTCGAGAAACAGGCGCTGGTGCTCGCGCACGATGACCTCGCGCAGGGCCAGCAGCTCGGCCTGCAGGTCGCCGGCGCTGGCGTAGGCCGGCACGTCGCTGGGGCCGATGGGCAAGGTGGACCGGTGGCGATCGGCGGCGCCGAGCCAGGTGGCGCGCAGCCGTTCGCGAATGCCCAAGATACGGTCGTACACGCCGGCGAAGGTCAGTCGTCGCGCCAGGGCCCCGGCCGCCAGGTAGTGTCGCTCGAGCACCCGCTCTCGCAGCAACCGTGCCACTTCGAGCGTGACGCCAGCCGTGACGAAGGGATTCCCGTCGCGGTCGCCGCCGGGCCAGAATCCGATCTGCAGATTGGGACGGGCGGGTAGATGCTCGGGCAAGTGCTCGCGGCCGTGCGCGGCGACGAGCATGCGTCCGGCGATGCCGGGCAACACGTCGTAAAAGACCTCCTCCAGCGAGCGCAGCACCCCGCGCGCTTCGTCGATGGGCGAGGGCCGCTCACGATTGGTGAAGCGGGTTTTGCCGAGCTGCAGGAGCAGACGTTCGACGTCGGCGAGATCGTTCAGGGTCAAGGCCACGCGCAGATCCTGGATGATGTGCTGAACCGTGTCGGGATAGAACTGCGTGGGATGCGCGGTCAGGACGATGCGGGTCGCGGTTTGCTCGAGCAGCTCGGCCAGCTCGCCCTGGCGGTTGTCCCGGCGGACCGTGGTGACCAGCTCGGCGACGCTGCCGGGCCCGGCCAGGTCGTGCATCTGCGTGAACGAGGCATCTTCGAGCGCGTCGAAGAGCACGATCTGGCGCTCGATCAGCTGGAGGAACAGAAACAGTGCCTCGTCCTTCGCGACGTCGGTCAAGAGCGGGTTTTCCGCGAAGAAGCGCGCGACGATGGCCCGAGGGGATTCCTTGAGCGGCAAGGCTTTGCGGCAATGCTCGGCGAAGACGGGCAAGAGGCGGCCGACCCTCTGCAGAAGATCGTAGGGCAACCCCAAGAGCAGCCCCGAGTAGAGTCGATAGCGTGTCGCGACGTGCTCGTCGAAGGCGCGCTCGGGATCGCGGAACGATGTCATGCCCTCAAATTTAGGAGAGCCGACGTCGACCGGCCAGCCCGAACGTGTCGCGCGGGGGCGCGCCGAGAATTCGCCCCCGGGGCGCCGCGGCCATCCCCGCGCGCTTCGCCAAACCACTGGCCTTGCCGAGAAGGCTTGCTATACCCCGCGTCCGGGAAGATCGTGCCACACACCTGGGATCCGGATGTCCTCGCCCCCGCGGACGCAATCGAGCGACTCGCGGAAGGCAACCGGCGTTTCTGCGAAGGGCGGCCCGCCCACGCCACCCGGGCATTCTCCGCCGAGCTGGCGCAAAGACCCCAGCGCCCCTTCGCCATCGTGCTCGGCTGCTCGGACTCGCGCACGCCGGTCGAGCTGCTCTTCGACCAGGGCTTCGGCGATCTCTTCGTGGTCCGCATCGCCGGCAACGTGGTGGCCCCGTCGGTCGTCGGGTCCATCGAGTTTGCCGCTTCGCAGTTCGGCACGCGTCTCGTGGTCGTGCTCGGCCACACCGGCTGTGGCGCCATCGCGGCCACCCTCGGCGCCATCACGACCGGAAATGGCCCCGAATCGCGCAACCTTCGCTCCATCACCGACCGCATTGCCCCCCACATCGAGCCCGCCGTGGCCATGCGCCAAACCGCCGCCGACGCGGACTTCATGCGCTCGCTCATGCGGGCCAACGTGCGCGCGTCGGCCTGGCACCTGCGCCAAGGCAGCCAGATTCTCGAAGCGCTGGTACTCGCCGGCCGCGTCGCGGTGGTCGGGGGCGACTACGAGCTGGAGACCGGTTGCGTGCGGTTCTTCGATGGCGTGCCCCTCCCCTGACCTGTCCCTCGCCAGGCACCGCGCCAGTGGCCGCCCGCATGGAACGCCCGTGGTTATCCGAGGCGGGCGGAGAGCTTTCTCCAGCTTCCCGGCGCGAGGACCTTTTCGGCGAGACTCTTCACTTTGTCGAACGTCTCGGGGGTGGCGGACGCTTTGGTCTTCGTCAGGAAGTCGATCCGTTCGGACGGATTCATGGCCGGAATCATGTAGGTCAGCATGACGGTCATGTCCTGCGGCGAGGTGCGCGCGACGATCTTCTTGAACGCGTCCTCGATCTCGGGGTCGGAGCAATGGCGATAAAACGCCTGGGTCAGATCGCGTTCCTCGCGATCCATGTGGTCCAGGTAGCGCGACAAGAACTGGTTGTATTCGAGATAGAACTGGTAGCCTGCCGCTTCCCGCCGTTCTTCCCGCAACAGCGCGCACCAATGCTTCTCGAGCAGATCGAGCCGATACTCGAGATCGCGATGCTCCTCCCGGTCTCGTTGCGTAATGCCGGGGGCGTGTTCTTCGAGAACCGAGAACTGGATTTCGTCTTCGTTCGCCGAGTGCTCGCGCAGGAAGAGCATCATGTTTTCGAGCTCCCGTCCCGCCGTCTGCACCTCGCCCGCGTCGCTCCAGTCCAGCTCGCCGATCTTGAGCGCCAACCCCCAGAGCCCGCGGCGCAACCCCTTGTGCACGTTGATGAAGATTTCCGCCCGTTCTTTGTCGTCCATAGGATCCTCGCTGTGTTCGAAAGCGGGTCTCGTCGGTAGTTGGATGTCGAAGGGCCGTCTGGGATCCGAGCCGGCAGTCGGGGCGACGCGCGCTTTGACGCGACTACCGCCGGACGCCACGTCGGCGGCGCTGCGCAATTGACCGGCCGAGTGCCCTCATCACCGCCGTCGGCGCGCCGGGTCGGGAACAAGTCGAAGGCTGCGCTTGGCGCTGGGGTTCATCTTGCCTCCAGTGGCGGCGTCAAGTTGTTCCCGGAGGATGCGACCCTCTTCCTCCACGTACTCGAGCTTCCGCCGCGGCCGGTCGTTGATCGCGGAGGCGATCATCACGATGAGGAACTACAGCGTCGCGGGCAACGTTGCCGGGCACCCTGCCCCATCAAGCCTGCCCTTCCAAGCTCCATATCCACTCGAACTCATGCGAGAATCGTCGCACCCATTTTCCGGACACTACGGGCTGCGACTCTCGAGAGTGAGGGCTAGAAGTCCTCGGCGGATAGACTGCCGGCACGCAGCTTGGCCGGGTTGGCTGGCGACCTGGGTCTTGCCGAGGGCGGGGATGGCGAAACCGCGCCGCCCGGACCGCCCCGTGGTGGTTGCCGGCGAAGCGACGCGTTGATCGCCGTCAGGGGAGCCGCGCTCACGATCGCGCCACGTCCAGGGCGCGCACGCACCGACGGCCTGGCTTGCGGTTCGCTGGCGGTAGCCGCCACGGCCGGGGGTGGAGACTCGGGCGTCTCGCTGTCCATGCGGGGCGAAGGTACGACCGGGGTCACGACCGGATCGTTCAGCGGCGCCACCGGGGCGATCTCCGGCGGCCTGGTTCCCTCCACCAGCGGCGGCAGGTTGTGTGGCGGCTTCACGCCGTTCCCGGACAGCGACCACAACACCAATGCCACCCCGACGACCAAGCCCGTGAAGCCCAC
>JADGRD010000144.1 GCA_017881285.1 Pseudomonadota bacterium
TCGATCGCTACCTCGGCATGTACGCCAACGACGACACGCGGGCCATGGCTCCCGACGCGCGCCAGGCCATCGACGTCCTCTTTGCTCGGGCCGCGGCGGCCGGCTTCCTGCCGCGTGGCTGCACCGTGGAGTGGGCGCCGTAGCCGCCTATTTCGCGAGAAATTCAAGTACGGCCTGACAGGCCACGGCGGCGGCGGCTCGCGCGTGCTCTTTCCATTCCCGATGGCCGGCGGGGCCGACGTGGTTCGCGATGCCAAGGATGGCTGCGAAGGGAACGCCGGCGGTCGCGGCAGCCCGGGCCACGGCGAAGGCCTCGAGGTTTTCGAGCGCGCAGCCGGACAGCTTGGCGGCCGCGGCCGCTGCCTTGGCGCTAGCGGTGATGGCCAGCGGACAGGCGACATCGCCACGGGGCAACCCCGTGGCCAGGCACAGGGCTGAAGCGAGGGCGGGGGATGCTCTCGACTCGGTCGCGACGATGGCGGGAAGAAAGGCGTGTCTGCCGGCAAGGATCGGCGGCAACAGGCGTATGCGCCGGACGCCGGCGGCGTTTCCCAGCGAGAGACCGGGGTGGTTGCCAGGATAGACGCCCGCGGTGCCGACGAGCAGCACGGCATCCGGCCGGTGCTTCGCCAGCAGATGCGCGGTGGCGATGGCGGCTTCGACCAGGCCCACTCCGACGGTGGCGAGAATCACTCGCCGCCGGACGTGCGCGGGAAGATCCGGCAGGCGCGCGCGCAGGTGGGCCATCTCGGGCCGCCAGGCGCAAACCACGAGCCAGCGCCCGTCGCGGACGCTGGCCGAAGGGCGAGTCTTGTTCATGGTGTCGCCAAGTCTTGCGTTTCGGATGGGGCTGGTATAGTGCCGTCCTTCGCTCTGTTCCCGTCCATGGCCAAGCGGATTATCGTCATACCTGCCTACAACGAGGAGCTCACGATAGCCGATGTCGTGCGCGGGGCGGTGAAGATTGCGGATCGCGTGCTGGTCGTGGACGATGGCTCGCGCGACCGGACGGCGGCGCTGGCCAAGGAGGCCGGCGCGCTGGTGGTCCGGCACGCGGTCAACCGCGGGGTGGGCGCGGCGCTGGGCACGGGCATCGAGGCCGCGGTCCGCCTCGACGCCGACGCGGTCGTGACCATGGATGCGGACGGACAACACCGGGCCGAGGACGCGGCCAGGGTCTTCGAGCGCCTCGCCCAGGGCGATGTCGAGTTCGTGATCGGCTCACGCATGAAAAGGGGGCCGGAGCAGGGCAATATGCCCGCCCATCGCATGCTCTTCAACACCATCGGCAATATGCTTACCTTCATGCTGTTCGGCGTGTGGGTGACCGACAGTCAGAGCGGCCTGCGCGGTCTCTCGCGCAAGGCGGCCAGTACCATCGATCTGCGCACCAACGGCATGGAGTCGCTCTCCGAGTTCATCAAGGAGAAGAAGGACAGACGCTGGCGGCTCGCCGAGGTGCCCATCAAGGCCATCTACACCGACTATTCCATGTCCAAGGGGCAGAACTTCTTCATGGGCGTGAAGATCGCGCTCCGGCTCATCTTCAGGCGGTTCTTCGGTTAGCCATGCACGCCATCCAGATCGTACTTCTCTGTTTCGCCATCTTCGCGATGTCGCGCGCGCTGATCCGCTACCGGCGCGGGCTCACGCGCATGCTGCACCTGGAGATGTGGCTGCTCTTCTGGGTGTGCGTGGTGGTGGTGGCACTGCGTCCGGAGGTCACCGACTTGCTGGCGCGGTGGCTCGGCGTCGGGCGCGGGGTCGACACGGCCATCTACCTGGCGCTGCTGATGATCTTCTTTCTGCTCTTCCGCAGCTTCGGCAAGATCGAGGATCTGGATCGGCAGCTCACCAAGGTCGTGCGCGCCAACGCCCTTCGTGAGATGGAAGAGGATCTCGCCGCGGCCAAGGACAAAGACCGTCCGGGCGAGAAGTAGCGGCAGAACCGGTTAGCGCAATATTGTCGGCGCGTCGGCCAGCAGATTCTGCGCATCCGCGCCCAGCTTGATCCACCCCAACGTCCGCTCGCTGCGCGCGAACAGCGTGTCCTTGGCCGCCTCGGCCGAAGTGGCGACGGCCGCGACCTTGCCGATCTCGAGAAAGCCCAACCGGCGCCCGCGCATGGTGTAGTCGACCCGCAGCGCGATCTGGGGATTCCCCTCGGCGGGAACCTCGCCCTTGCCCAGCATCTCGGCCGGCCACAGGCCAAAGACGCGGTCGTGCCAGGTCTTCATGGCCGCGTCGGGCTTGTCGGGCGAGCTCGCCGGGGCCAGACGAACCTGCTCCTCGCTCTTGGCAACGACGAGCTCGCGGCGGACCGTGCCGAGCGCGATCTGCACGCGGTCCGCTTCCTCGAGGCGGAAGCCGTGCGGCCGGCGCTCGACAAGCAGAGTCGCCGCGGTCTGGAAATCGGAAAGGAAGGAACGAGCAACCACGAAGACCCGACCGCTCGCCTCGTCGAGGAGATAGGGCAGCGAGCCGCCGGGCGGCGCGGGCGCGATGAGGAAGGTCCGTTTGCCGTTGCGCAGGGTCAGGGTGATCCGCTTCTTCGTCGCCTCCAGTCCGAATTCCTTCAACTTGGCGGCGCCCAGGACGCCGAGGCTGCGGCTGGCACGCAGCGGGGTGAAGCTGGCGAGGAGTTTCTCGGCGGCATCGCTCCCGCGCACCAGGCGTTCGGGCGTCTTGGCTTCGCCGCCGGCCGCCGGCTTGGCGCTCGCGGGCTTGTCCTGCGGCCCGAGGTACACGCTGACGAAGGGACCCAGCTCGTCGGACGAGCGGGCGAGCTCGACCCAGGTACTCTTCTCCGCGTCCTCAAAGCGCACGGCCTCAAGATCGTTCTTCGCGATGTCGACCGCGATCGTCTCGTCGGGCCCCAACTCGGGGCCGCGCTGCCAGATGAAGTAGGCGAGGGTGAGCGCGGCCACGGCCAGGCCCGCCTGTACCAGCACTTGGCGCAGAGTCATGGCTTGCCCTCCCGCTTGCGCCGTTTTCGCGTCACGACCCAGCCGGCAAGCAGGATCGCGCCCGGTGCCGCGAACAACGAGGCGTAGAACCAGACCGCGTCCTGTTTGCGCGTGTGGCGCACGGGAACGTCCTCCTCGCTGTTCGGGGGCCCCGCCACTTCGGGCTCGCCGAGCAACCAGCGCAAGGCATCGATGATGAAGACGGCGTTGGCGCGGTTGACGATGATGAGGTCGGAGAAGGCATCGGAGTCGCCGAGCACGAAGGCGCGCGCCTCGGCGGCCGTCTTGTCCGTCCCGGACTTGGGCAAGGTGACGGCCGCGGCGATGGCGTAGGCCTTGCGCTCCTCGCGATCCGCGTCGAAATCGAGATTACCGTTCTTGTCGTCCCAGGTCCCGGCCTCGGTCTTGACGATGAAGTCGACCTTGGGCGCGGGGGCCGGCGTGACCTTGGTCTTGCTCAGGGCGCCGGCGCGGAGCAGGACCACGGGAAGCTGCGCCCCGAACTGAGCCAGGGTGGCCAGGGCCGGGTGGCTGGAGTAGCTGGCGGCCGCGATGCCGGCGCGGTCGGCCTTCTGGTGCGTGCGCGCCCAGTACATGCGGTCGTTGGCCAGCGGGGTGGGCGAGATCTCGAGCGAGAGCGCGGCCAAAAGCGGCGCCGCGGCGGCCGCGGACTCGGGATCCACGGCCACGAGCAGGCGGCCGCCGCGCTGGAAGTAGCGGGCGAGCGCCGCCGTTTCCTCGGCCAGCATGGGGCGCTGCGGGCCGACCACCATCACCAGCGCCGCGTCGGCGGGCACTTCGTTGCCCAGGCCTTGCGCCATGCCGAGCTCGCGGGTCTCCAGGTTCTGCATGGTGAGCAGTTCCTTGAGCTTGCCAAGCGAGCCGTCGGGACTGGCATTCTGCCGGACGGTGAAGCTGCGCTCCTCGTGGCCCTGGACGAGATAGATCGTTCGCTTGCCACGCGACACGGCGAGGATGCGCTTGTGCACCTCCTGGTCGAGCACGCGCAGCTTGGGACGGGCGCTTTCGAGCTTGAGCGGGATCTGCAACTGCTCGCGCACCTCACCGCGCGCGATGACGACCACGCCGTTGCTCGAAACGCCGAGCGCCTTGGCCCGGGCCGGATCCACCGCCTGGTCGACGCGCGCCACGGTGAACTTCCCGGACCCGCGCACCAGGTCGGCGAAGTAGCCGGCCAGCTCCTCGGCCACTTCGTTGCCCGGCGGATAGAAGAGCGTGGCCTCGACGGGGGCGTCGAGCGCGGCCACGAGTTGCTTGGTCGTGGCGCTGGCGCGCGCGGTGCGGAAGAAGGAGAGATCGGCTTTCCAGCCGATCTCGGATGCCACGAAGACGCTGGCGAATCCGAAGACCAGGGCGAAGGCGATGCCCAATCCCGCGAGCAGGGCCGCGCGTACCCGGCGGGCGTCGACGAGTGGCGAGCGAGCCATCGCCGCGAGCGAGAGCTCGACGAGCAGGACGGGCAGCAGGCTGGCGAACATGACCGCGGGCCAGAGGGCGCCAAGGACGGTGTCCAGCCGGGGGAAGCTCGTGGCGAGGGTTCGCTGACCCAGCAGGGTGGGCAGGGCATTGCGCGAGAAGTGCATGGCCAACGCCGCGAGGCCGACGCCATAGAGCGCGGGCAGGGCGCGCCCCGCGGGCCGGCCCCGGCCCTGGCGCAGGGCCAGCACCAGCGCGACGGTGATGGCGCCGAGCCCGAGGAGCGTGAAGGTGGTGGCGGTCCGGCCGGGTTCGGCGACGCGCTCGCCGAGATAGATGGCGGCCAGACCCGCGGCGTACGCGACGGACGGGATCTTGGTGTGGGCTAGCGCCATCGCCGCGCCTCCAGGACACGAGTGGAAACGAAGAGCGCGAAGTAGGTGACCGCCAGGTAGTAGACGACGTCGCGCAGGTGAATCATGCCGGACTGAAACGGCGGGAAGTGCTGGTGCCAGATCCCGAGAGCGAAGAGGACATCGTCGAGTGGCCGCTGGGTCAGAGCACCCAGGGGATGCAGCAGGATCATGCCGACCACCATGCCGCCGGAGATGATGGCGGCGAGGAGCTGGGAACGGGCCAGGGTGGAGCCCAGGGTGCCGATGGCCAGCGACGCGCTGCCGAGCAGGAAGAGGCCGAGGTAGCCGGTGGCCACGTGCCCGACGGACAGCTTGCCGTTCACCAGGATGAGCAGCGGCATGAAGATACTGGGCAGGGTGATGAGGATGAGAAACCCGAGAGCCGAAAGGAATTTGCCCAGCACGATCTCGCGCTCGCGCACCGGCGAGGAAGCGAGCAGCACCACGGTTCCCAGCTGCCGTTCCTCGGCGAGCAGGCGCATGGAGAGGAGCACGGAGGCGGTCATGATCACGCCGCTATACGTCCAGAAGAATTGGCTGAGCACCTCGGTCGAAAGCCGGTTGTGTTCGCTGCCGAGGGCGAAGGCATTGAAGAGGATGCCTTGCATCAACAGCGCGGCCGCCGCGATGACGTAGCCGCTCATGGTGCGCAGGTAGGCGCCGAGCTCGCGCCGGGCGATGAACCAGGCGGCGGTCATTGCGGGCCTCCCGCGGGCTTGTGGGTCATGGCCATGAAGATCGACTCCAAGCTCGCCGAGGTGCGCGCTTCCAGCCGCAAGAGGTCACATCCGCAGGAAACCAGCAGACGCGCGACCTCGGCGCGGATGTCGGCGCTTGCCGAGATGGTCCATACCGTGGTGGCCTCGCCGGGGCTGCGGATTTGCGCTCGCGTGACCCCGGGAAGGGCAGCGAGGCGCGCGGCGATGTCGGCGGGCTGGCCGCGCACCTCGACTTCGATGGTGCGGCCGCCTTGACCCATGGACGAGGCGAGCTCCGCTTCGGTCCCTTGCCCGACCAGCTCGCCGTCGTGGATGACCAGCAGGCGGTCGCAGGTCTGGCTGATCTCGGTGAGAAAGTGGCTGGAGATGAGCACGGTGTGCTCGCCGCGCAGGCCGCGGAGGAGATGGCGCATTTCCACGATCTGCGCGGGGTCGAGGCCGGCCGCCGGCTCGTCGAGAATGAGCAGCGCGGGCTTGTGCACGATGGCCTGGGCCAGGCCGACGCGCTGGCGGTAGCCGTGCGACAGCTCGCCGATGACCTCGCGGTGCATGTCGCGCAGGGCGGTCTTGTCCTCGGCCTCGGCCACGCGCGCCGGGACCTCGCGGCTGGGCACTTGGCGCAGGCGGGCGGCGAAGCCGAGATAGCCGCCGACGGTCATCTCGGGATAGAGCGGCGGCAGGTCGGGGAGGAATCCAATCTTGCGCCGGACGGCGTAGGGATCCTCCGTCACCTCGATGCCGTCCACGCGCACGGTCCCGGCGGTTGGCAAGAGCAGGCACGAGAGCACGCGCAAGGTGGTGGTCTTGCCCGCGCCGTTGAGCCCGAGCAGGCCGACCACCTCGCCGCTGGCGATGGCGAAGGTGAGATCGCGGATGGCCGCCCGCTCGCCGAAATACTTGGAGAGCTGGTTTGCTTCGATCATGGCAGGCGAGTAGGAGTACCCGGCTTTTTGCCGGCAAGCAAGAGGGGGAAAAGTGCCCGCGAACCCGGTACAATCCCCTCGTGGCGGTTGACTCTGCATTTCCCCTGCTGGCGCTCGTCGTGGCGGGCGGATTCGCCTGTGCGGGCGTGGACGATGCGACGGACGGCGGTGGCCGGCAGGACGCCCTCGCCCTCGTTCCGGACGGTGGTCCGACGAGCTCCCTCAGCTGCTCGTTCAAGGCGACCGTGCCACTCGTCCCGCAGCCGGCCGACCTGCTCGTCCTGCTCGATCGTTCAGGCTCGATGGACACCGCTTTCGGCTCCGGCACGCGCCTGCAGGCCGTGGCATCCGAGCTTACGGACGTCGTCACCGCCTTCGCGGAGCACGTGCGCTTCGGCTATCAAGAGTTGCCGGGGCGGCAGGGCTGCTTGGGGCAGGCGGGCGCCGGCTGTTGTGCCTCGGCGCCCACGGTGGGCGTGGCGGCGGACAACGTCGCGGCCGTGGTCGCGGCCATCGCCGCTGCCTCGCCCGTGGACGGCAATACACCCACCGCGGCAGCGCTGCGCGCGGCGGATGGCTACTACGACGCTCTCGCCGACGGCATCGATAATCGCTACGTGCTCCTGGCCACCGACGGCGCGCCCAACTGCACGCTGGCGGGCGATCTGTCGGCTGGAAACCCGTCCAACGTTGGCGCTTGCGCCGATGCCCTGGCCGAGGTGGCCGCTCTGGTGTCGGCCGGCGTTCGGGTCATCGTGCTTGGCGTGGGGCCGGATCTCGCCGCCGACACGACCGGGGAAGCCACGTGTCTCGACGCCCTGGCGCACGCGGGGGGGGCGGCGGCCTCGCCGGGCAGCCCGGGCTACTACTCGGCGAGCGATCCGGTCGAGCTGCAACTGGCCATCGAACAGATCTTCGGCGGGATCACGCGCCCCTCCTGCGTGCTGCGTTTCCGGTCCGATGTGGTGGACACTACGGCGGTCGCCCTCTACCTCGATGGTCAGCAGATCCCGCGCACTGCCCAGAACGGCTGGCGCCTGGACACCTCGGTGAGCCCCCCCGTTGCGCGTGTCACCGGCGTCTACTGCGACGAGATCCAGGCCTTCCAGGTCAAGACCATCGAGGCACGCTTTGGCTGCCCGCCGTGCATCGACATCCTGGAGTGTCAGTAGGGGGCGGTCAGTCACCGCAAGAGAGGAAGGCCTGTAGCTCAGCGGAGGCCTTCTCCCAGTCGGCCATGCGCTTGGCGAGGAGAGAATCGAGCTCGCGCTCCTGGTCGGCAAGCTCGTGCAGCTTCTTCCAGTCACCGCCGTGGTCGAGGGCGAGCTGGGCGCGCAAGGCGGCGAGCTCGGTCTCGACGCGGGCGATTTCCTCCTCCAGCGAGGCGACCAGCCGTTCCCGCCGGCGCTGCTGCCGTTCCCGATCTTTCTT
>JADGRD010000145.1 GCA_017881285.1 Pseudomonadota bacterium
CGCGAAGGGCACGGGTGGCGCCTCGGCGAGCGGCGGCGTGGTGGGGACCGGCGACATGCAAGGGACCGGCGGCACATCGGCCAGCGGGGGCAGTACTGCCGCTGGCGGCACCCAGGGCTCGGGCGGAGCGACCGGAACCGGTGGCTTGACGGGAACCACCGCGGGCGACGCCAGTCCCGACGTCAGCATCGGCAAGGACGGCAGCGCGAGTACCGACACCGGCCCGGTTGTAGACACCGCTTCGGGCGCGGATGGCGCCTCGGGTCCTTGCCCCGCCGGCTGGAATCTCGCCTGGAGCGACGATTTCGACGGCGTGTCCGGTGCGACCGCGGACGGCAAGAAGTGGGTCTACGAGACCGGCAACGGCTCGGGCGGCTGGGGCAATTCCGAGCTCGAGTACTACCGCTCGCAGAACGGCGTCCTCGACGGCAGCGGCAACCTGGTCATCACGGCCAAGCAGGAAACCGTGAGCGGCTTCAACTACACCTCGGCGCGCCTCAAGACCCAGGGCAAGTCGACCTGGACCTACGGCCACATCGAGTCCCGCATCAAGATTCCCTACGGCCAGGGTGTGTGGCCAGCATTCTGGCTGCTCGGTGACGACATCAACACCAACTCGTGGCCGGCTTGCGGCGAGATCGACGTCATGGAGAACATCGGCAAGGAGCCGACCAAGGTGCATGGCACCGTGCACGGGCCCGGCTATTCAGGCGGTGCGGGGCCAACCGCCACCTACACCCTGCCTGGCAGCGGCAAGCTCGCCGACGACTTTCACGTCTTCGCCATCGAGTGGGAAACCAACGTCATCCGCTGGTACGTCGACGGCACGCTCTACTCGACGAAGACGCCCGCGGACATCGGCAGCGGCAACACCTGGGTTTTCGACAAACCCTTCTTCATCCTACTGAACTTCGCGGTGGGGGGCGGATGGCCGGGCAATCCGGACAGCACGACGACCTTGCCGCAGACCATGACCGTCGACTACGTGCGCGTCTGCCAGCGCTGAGTCGCTGGCACGTTCTGTGGTTCGATCCGCGCCTACGGCTTGCGCATCATGCCGCCCATGGCGGCGGCCATCATCTTCTCGTTGATGACCATGAACTCCGGTTCGTGCTTCTTCACGACGGCGAGCGCGTCCTCGCCGTATTTCGCGGCGAAGTCCTTGCGCATGGTTTCGATGCGATTCGACTGTTCGCTGTAGACCTTGTCCATGGCGGTGTCCACGACGCCCGGCTCTTTGCCCTTCGCCTTGGCCGCCTCGATCCTCGCGTGCACCTCGCCGGCCTTCTTGAGGGCGTCCTGCATGGCATAGAGGCGCGCGTAGTACGGGGTGGCGGCGCGGCTGAGCTTGGACACCTCGTCTTGGGTAAGGCCGCTCTTCTCGAGCGCGGCCTTGCTCACGGCCGCGACTTTCGCGGCCCGGTCGTCGGTGGCCACCGCGTTCTGGAACTTCTTGGAGTCCGTTCCGCCTTTCTGGTACGCGGCCAGACCAAGCCCCGTCGCGTCGGCGGTCGCGGCCAGCATTTCCTTCTGATAGATGGCAAAGTGCGAGACCTTGTCCTCGGTCAGCAGGGCGGTCAACTCGGCAGGGGCAGGGCCGCCAGCACTGGGTGGGACCACGGGCGGCGGCGGTATCGGCGCTCGCCGGGCGGCCGTCGGGGACGCCGGGGCCGTGGAGCTGGCTGGCGCGTCCTTTTTGCACGCGCCAAGAAACACGAACAGGGACAGGCACGCCACGAACGATGTCTTCACCATGGCGCGCATCGTACGCGCGCTGCTTCGCGATTGCCAGATGGTGCCTGCGCCCAGCGGTTGGCCCCGGTCGGCGAGGTGAGGCTACTTTTCGCGCGGCCCGGACGCTCCGGTGGGGACGAACAAGGACTCGAACAGCCGGAAGCAGGCCAGTCCGGCCAGCCCCACGGTGAGACCGCACAAGGCCAGCGTCGCGAGCTGCGACGAGGTTGGCATGTGCAAGACCGTCTTGCCCAGGAGCGCCACCAACCCGGCCACGCCGAGGCCGGCGGCGGCATGTCCCCACGACCAGCCGCGCGCCTCGGCCTCCTCCCGCCGGGCAGGCGCGAGGATGAGCAGGGCGCCAAAGGCCATGACCAGGAAGCCGAGCCACATCCAGTCGACGAGGGGGTTGATGACCAGCTTGAGCGCGACGGCGCGCCGGGCCTCGTCGTAGCTGCCCAGCGTGATGTAGAGATCCTCGGCGATGCCGCGCTGGATGGCGACCTGGCTGACCGGCTCGTTGGGGCGCTGCTCGTAGAACTCGCGGCCGGGTTGCATGCGGCCCAGGCTCTTGCCGTGGGCGGATACCGCGATCTCGGCGCGGTAGGTCTCCTTGATGAGGTCGCGGCTCTGGGTGATGCCGTCGAAGCGCAGGCGGTAGCCGCCGAAGTCCTGGCTTTCGCCCGCGGCGAGGACCGCGCTTTGCTCGCGCTGGAAGGCCTGGCCGGCGAAGCCCACGAACATCAGCACCAGGCCCATGTGCACGATGTAGCCGGCGTGCGGCTGGCGCGCTTTGAAGATGACGTTGCCCAGCGCCGCCGCGAACGAACCGCCGGAGGCTTTCTGCCGACTGCGCGCGCCGCGCACCAGCTCTTGCACGATGATCGTGGCGACGAAGGCGCACACCGCGAAACAAAGCACGGCGGCGGGAGAACGCCACAAGTGGGCGATGCCGCCGATGACCAGAACCAGCGCGCCCGCGGCGATGGGCAGCAGCGCTCGCCGGCGCGCCACCGTGCTTTCCATGCCGCGCCAGGGAAAGAGCGAGCCGGTCCCCGTGAGCAGCAGCAAGACGATGCCGATGGGCACCATGGTGCGATTGAAGAAGGCGGCCGTGACGTTGACCCGCTCGCGCATGATGGATTCGGAGAGCGTGGGGAAGAGGGTGGCCACGAGCACGACGAGGATCGCCGTCAGGAACGACCAGTTGCCGATTCCGAACATCGCCTCGCGCGATAGGAGGGAGCCGATCTTCTCGATCGGCCGCAGCTCTGCGCGCCGCCACACCATCAGGCCGAAGCTGAAGACGACGATGGCCGCCATGAACGCGCCGAAGACCCAGGCCAGGTGCAGGTCCTTGCCGAAGGCGTGCACGGACTGCACGATTCCCGAGCGGGTCATGAAGGTGCCCACGATGGTCAGGAAGAACGCCAGGATGACCAGGGTGAAATTCATACGGACGTAAAGCCCGCGCCGCTCTTGCACCTTGGCCGAATGGATGAGCGCCGTGGCCGCAAGCCAGGGCAGAAGGCCCGCGTTCTCGACGGGATCCCAGGCCCAGAAGCCGCCCCAGCCCAGCACCTCGTAGGCCCAGATCATGCCGAGCACGAGGCCCAGCATGAGGACGAACCACGCGCCGAGCAGCCAGCGCTTGACCATGGGGAACCACACGTTGCCGTACTTGCCGGCCAGCAGCGCGCCCATGGCGAAGGCGTAGGGAATGGTCAGCCCGACGAAGCCGGCGTAGAGCGACGGCGGGTGCGCGACCATGTAGGGATTCTGCAAGAGGGGGTTCAGGCCCTGGCCCCGCTCGGGCTGCTGGATGAGGAAGGAGTCGAAGGGGTTCTTCTCGTACACCACCAGGTAGAGGAAGAAGTCGCACACGGCCATGAGCACCACGGCGGCGTAGGCGGTGATGGCGCGCTCGCGGCGCCACAGGCCCTTGACGGCGATGGCCGCGCAGAGGGCGAGCAGGAAGACCCAGAAGAGCAGCGAGCCGTCGAGACCGCCCCACACCGAGGTCAGCTTGTAGGCGAAAGGCTGCCCCGCCTCCGAGTAGTGCTGCACGTATTTGATCGAGAAGTCGCTGGAGGTGAAGGCGTGGACCATGGCGGCGATGGCCATGGCGAGCGTGGTGGCGAGTAGGTAGATGGCGGCACGGCCGGCCCGCAGCAACCGCTCGGAATCGCGGCGGATGCCGAGCCACGAGGCGACCCCCGCCAGGGTGGCAACCACAAATGAGACTAAAAGAGTTAGGTTTCCAAATGCTGCCATGGCAGCTCCGGGGTTTCGATGTCGCGAACCCGCCCTGCCCGGAAGATGCCGGGCGCCGGGGGATTCGCCGTAAAAGATGCCTTGTTTTCTGCGGCCCTGCCAGATCTATACTCTCGCCCATGCGTTCTCATTTCTCTCGCCTGTTTCCGGTCGCTTGCGCGGCGCTGGCCAGCGGTTGCGTGGGTCTCAATTTGCAGCTGGTCGACCGCTCGGTGCAGCGGCCCTCGAACATCGCGGTCTACTTCACGGTCGACACCACGCGCGGGGACCCGGTGGCCGACCTGACGCCGGCTGACTTCCACATCTACGAAGACGGCCAGCCGGTGTCGATCTTCGAGAGCCGGCAAACGATCTTGCAGCCCGAGGTGGTGGCGGCCCACTACACGCTGTTGCTCGTGGACATGAGCGGCAGCGTTACGGGATCGCCCGACATGGAAAAGGTAGTTTCCGGAGCGTCATCGTTCGCGGGGCAGGTCGGTCGCTACCAGAAGATCGGCGTCTATGCCTTCGACGGCAGCTCACATCTAACCCCGATCGTGCCGTTCGGCGGCGGGAATCCCGAGGGCATGGCGCGCGCCCTCATGGGATTCCAGCCCAAGGATCCCTCGACCAACCTGAACGGCGCGGTGGTCGATGCGATCAAGGTGTTGGAGCACCAGATGACCCAGTCCACGGTGCCCCTGCGCTTCGGCACCCTGGTCGTCTTCACGGACGGTACGGATCATGCGGCCCGCGTCCCGCGAGATGCGCTGGAGAAGGCGGTCAACGAGGCCGGTGTGGAGATCTACGCCATCGCCGCGGGCGCCGAAGTGAACGAACACGAGATCCGCGCCATCGGCCGCAATGGCACGTTCGCCTCGAAGAACCCGGCCGACATCCAGCGCGGGTTCGCCGAGATCGGCGCGCGTATCGAGGGGATGTCCAAGCGATACTACCTGCTCTCGTACTGCTCGCCGGCGCGCGCGGGCGCGCACAACGTCGAAATCGAGGCCGTCAAGGGCGGACACAGCGGGCGCTTGGGCTACGACTTCAAGGCCGACGGGTTCGGTCCGAATTGCGATCCGAACCAGAAACCGGCCTTCAACGTCCTCCACCCGCGCACGCGACCGCTGCCCAAGCCCAAAGGCAAGTAGCGGCGCGGGGCAGGGGGAGACCCCAGCTTGCTTTTGCCGGACTTGCGAAGATGGTGCGCTTGCCGAAAACGAAGGAAGACGCGCGTGGCGATCGCCGCATGGCCGCGGCGTTGCTGCTCGGGCTCGGGGCGCTGCTTTTCGCGGCGCTGACTCGCTACCACTGGCGGCACGTCTGTGACGACGCGTTCATCGCCTTTCTCGCCGCGGGGCTCGGACCGGTCTGGAACCGGGGCGAGGCGGTCGAGGGGTACTCCTCGCCGCTGTGGCTCGGACTGCTGGTCGTGGGCAGGTTGCTCGGCGCCGCTCTGCCGGCCTGGGCGGGCGCTCTCGGCGTCGGGTTTGCCCTGCTTTGTCTGGTGCTTGTCGGCGGCTATGTCCTGCTCTACGAACGAATTGCCGGCTAGCCCAGACTCATGCTCGCCAATTTCACGCGCAGGATGGCCTTGAGATCGGCGGCGCCGGTGCCGGCGAGCGGCACGTCCAGCCACAACATCGCGGGGCTGCCGTGCGCGTGCTTGTGCGCGAGCTGGCCCACGGGCGAGAGGCTCTTCCAGTCCACCGCCGCGGCCGCCGCGGCCGGCAGCGAGACGATGCCCACCGGCGAATCGCCGTGCAAGAGCAGGGAGCACAGCGGCTGCTCGCCCGCGAGGTAACGGAGCGCCCAGCCGGTCTTGGGGCCGTAGAAGTAGACGTCCTCCTTGATGTCCTTCTGCCGCAACAGGAAGGTGCGCGCCATTTCGAAGCGCTTGCCCAGGGCTAGCGGCAGGCGCGCGGCAAAGGCGGCGGCCGTCGGCGCCTGGTTCTTCTTGGGAAAGGCGACCCGCGGCGGCTGGCTGGCGGCCGCCGGCTTGTCCCGGGCCTCCGTCTTGCCGCCTTTGCCATCGGCCGCGCGCTTTTTGTCAGGTTGTGGGCTTTTCATTGCGCTTGGACAGCCGCTCCTTCAGGTAGGCGATGATCCCCGGCAGCAGCGACAGGAAGATGACCAGCATGATCAACTTCTCGATGTGCTTGGTCACGTCCGGCCAGACCGAGGCGAGGCCGTAGCCGATGCCGGTCATGCTGAGGACCCAGCCGATGCCGCCGAAGACGTTGTAGCTGACGAAGCGACGGTAGTTCATGTCGCCCACGCCGGCGACCACGGGCGCGAAGGTGCGGATGATGGGGATGAAGCGCGCGATGATAATGGTCTTGCCGCCGTGGCGTTCGTAGAACTCGTGGGTGCGGATGAGGTGCTTCTTGTTGAAGAACAGCGAATTCTCGCGCTTGAAGAGCTTCGGCCCGGTCTTGCGCCCGATGTAGAAGCCGACCTGGTCGCCGACCACGGCGGCGATGGCGACGGCGATGTTGAGCCACACGATGTTGAGCAGCGGCTTGCCCGTGGGATTCGCGGCGGTGCAGAACACGCCCGCGGTCACCAGCAGCGAGTCGCCGGGCAGGAAGAAGCCGACCAAGAGGCCGGTTTCGGAGAACACCACGGCGCACAGCGCCGCCATGCCACCCCAGGTGATGATCGCCTGCACGTCGTAGATGCGGTGAAACAAATGCATGAGGTCTTGCACGGGCGGGATCCTTTGCTGCGGGTGGGGGGCTGGGCTGAAGGCCGGTAAACTGCCTTGCCTGGCGAAATAGAGCAAGTGCGAGCTGTCGCGGCGGGAGCTTGGGGTCGGAGCGCCGTCAATTCCTTGTCGCCGCCTCTCGTTCGCTGTGCTGTACTGGCGGCGCATGAACGAGGGGCACCGACGACTGGGACAGGGCGCCGCCACCGCGCTGGTGGTGGCCAACATGGTGGGCACCGGGGTGTTCACCACCAGCGGCATTCTCATGAGGATTCTCGGCTCACCGTGGCTCGTGCTGCTCACCTGGCTGCTCGGTGGGGTCATCGCGCTCCTGGGCGCGCTTTGCTACGGCGCCCTGGCGCAGCGGATCCCGGAGTCGGGCGGCGAGTATGTTTTTCTTTCCCGCACCCTGCACCCCGGGGCGGCCTTCGTCGCCGGCTGGCTCTCGCTCATCGTCGGGTTCGCGGTGCCTCTCGGCGCCCTGGCCTTCGCCTTCGCGGAGTACATGCGGCCGTGGCTGCCGGCCTTCGCCAGCCCGCGCCTGGTCGCCACGTTGCTGCTCATCGGCGCCTCGCTGCTCCACCTCGGCTCGGTTTCGTTCGGCGCGCGGGTGCAGGCCGCGGTGGTGGTGGTCGAGGTCGTGCTCATCACCTTGTTCGCGGCCTTCGGGCTGGGACGGCTCTATCCCGACGGTTTTCACACCACGCCCGTCGTCGGCAATTTCGGCGGCCTGGGCCTGGCCGTGGTGATCGTCTCGTTCTCCTACCTGGGCTGGAACGCGGCGGTCTACATCGGCGGTGAGGTCAGGGATCCCGCGCGCAACCTGCCGCGCTCGCTCATCTACGGGACGTCGGTCGTGACGCTGCTTTATCTGGCGCTCAATGCCCTGTTCGTCTTCGCCGCGCCGGGGCCGGTGCTGGCCGGGCGAATCGACGTGGCACATGTCGCGGCCGCCGCCGTGGGCGGCCCCCGGCTGGCCCTGGCGGTGTCGGGCCTGGTCGCGCTGGCCCTCGCCTTGTGCGTGTCCGCGCTGACCATGACCGGCCCGCAGGTGGCCGCGCGCATGGCGGCTGATGGACTCTTGCCGCGTGTCTTCCGGGCGACGTCCGGGCGGCCTCCGCGCGTGGCCCTCCTGGCACAGCTTTGCCTCGGCCTGCTCGCGCTGTGGACCGCGACCTTCGAAGGG
>JADGRD010000146.1 GCA_017881285.1 Pseudomonadota bacterium
CGACACCCGCGCCCAGGGGCTCTTGGCGTCGGTCCCCACCGCGCGCAAGAGCTCGGCCAGGCCGGCCGCCACCGTACGCGGTTCGGCGGGCGATTGGCGGTAGAGCGCCCACCCGAGAGCGCTGCGGTAGCTGGCCTGGGTCGGCGCCAGGGCCGTGGCCTGGCGGAAGGCCTCGGCGGCGTCGCGGTAGCGGCGCGCGCGCAGGTGGGCGACGCCCTGGAAATAGATGCGTTCGGCGGCGACCTGCGGGGATTCGCCCGCCGGGGCGCCCGCCTCTTCGCCCCCGCTCGCTTCGGGCTTGCCGCGCTCGAGCTGGGCGACATAGCGCCGCCGGGCGGTCGCGTCCGAGAGCACGGCGTGCGCCTCCTCCAAGCGTTCGAAAATGCGCTCGGCCACCACGCGCACCGCCTCGGGCCGCGCGCGGAAGTGATCGGGGTGGAAGTCGCGCGCGCGCACCTCGTAGGCGGTGTCGACGTCGGCCTCGGTGGCGTCCCGATCCACGGCCAGCACCTCGAAGTGCGTCTGGTGGTGCATGACATCGAGAATGGCCATCAGCTCCTCGGCGCTGCGCCCGGTGGCGGCCATGTAGGGCTGGGAATCCTCGATGACCGCTTCCTCGGCGCCCCGGGTGGTCGCATGTTGCGACGGCACGATCATGCCGGCCTCGGCCATGGCGACCAGCAACAGGCGGGCGCGATCGGTGGGGATCATGGTCGTAGACAACGCGGCCTCGAACTTCACGCTGCCGTCCAGGCTGTCGATGAAGCGCTGCTCGTTGGGATCGGAGGTGATGTCCTGCAAACGCTGCCGGCGATCCGGCGACGGCATGAGGTAGAGCCCGTTGAATGCCGTGAGTACGTGGTGCATACGCTCGGCGTGGTAGGAACGGCGTATGCCCTCGAGGATGAGCGCCGCGGTGGTGCGATCGAGGCGCACCGGCTGGTCGCGGCCGGGCTGGCCCCGCTTGAAGGCGAAGCGGCCCTCGCGCCACGAGAAGACCTCGAGCAGCTTGGCCTCCATCTGCAAGACCAGGGCACGCGACAGGTTGTAGGGCGAGATCGCCCCCATCTCGACCAAGAGCTCGCCCTGCCGCTTCTTGCTCGCCTTCATCTGGCGCAGCGACTCGGCCAGGGTCTCGGCGGAGATCATCCGCTGCGACAAGAGCACCTGCCCCAGGCACTCGGCGGGATCGTTCGAGCGCACGGCAACGGGGTAGCCGTTTTCGACGTAGACGACTTTCTTGAACTTCTCGCCGGTGAGGAGCAGCGCGCCGGTCAGACGGGCGGCGTAGATCTGCTGCAGGACATGCGCGAAGGGCTGGACGCTGAGCGAGCCACGCAGGCCGGCTTCGCCGAGGCCCAGGTGCTTGGCCGCGTTCTCGACCTGCCGGCGTTCGCGCTGCTGGTCGAGGTCCACGCTGACCGAGCCCGGATAGTTGGGTACGACCGGATCCGGCGTGACATCGCTGGGCGGCACGATCTCGAGCAGCAGGGCCAGCAAGCGCGAGACGTCGAGCGGCACGGATAGGTACTCCGCCGGGGCAAAGCGACGCCTGGCCTCGGCGGCGTGGCTGGCGCCGCGGTGGGTGCTGGCGACGAAGAAGATGGGCGCATGCTCGGTTTCCGGGGAGCGCCGGATCTCCTCGGCGAGCGTGAACCCGCTGCCATCGCTCAGGGTGGTGCTGAGCACCACGGCGTCCGGCGCCTGGATCATCATGCTGCGCCGGGCCCAGCCGATCTCGGTTTCGGACGCGAGCGCGTAGTGGGCCTCGGAGAGGGTATCCCCGATGCGACGCTGCATTTCGAGGTCACTTTCGACCACGAGCACATAGGGCGACATGAGCGGAGGATTCTATACTGTATTTCGTGGAAAAAACCTCCGACGAGCGCTTTGACGTACAATGTGCCGAACTCGCGTGAGTACCAGCGCGCTTCGCGCGTGGGCTTTGCCCGGCGGTACTCATCGCGGGAAATGAAGGAGCGCCAGCCGTGAAGAGCCGCCACCGCAAGAGCAAGCACGAACCCTTGGCCTGTCTGATTCTCGCCGCCGGCCAGGGCACCCGCATGAATTCGGTCAAGAACAAGGTACTACACACGCTCCTCGGCGTGCCCATGGCCGCGTACGCCGTCGAGCGGGCGCGCGACATCGGCGCCGCCATGATCGTGACGGTGCTCGGCCACCAGAAGGACGAGGTGACGCGGGTCCTCGAAAACCGCTTCGGGCCGGGCACCATCACCGTGGTCGAGCAGAAAGAGCAAAAGGGCACCGGCCACGCCGTGCGACTCGGGCTGCGTCCGCTGGCCACCTTCGACGGTCTGGTGGTGATCCTGTACGGCGACGTGCCTCTGCTGCGCGCGGAAACCCTGGCGGCCCTGGTCGAGTCCGCCGGCAAGTCCGGCAGCCTCGCCATGCTGACCTCGGTGGTCCGCGATCCGACCGGCTACGGCCGCGTCGTGCGCGACGACACGGGCTTGATTCGCGAGGTGGTCGAGCACAAAGACGCCACCCACGCCCAGCACCGCATCGCCGAGGTGAACGGCGGCATCTACGCCGCGCCGGCGGACTTCCTGCGCAAGGCGACCGCCAAGCTTTCCCCGCACAACGCGCAGGGCGAGTACTACCTGACCGAGATCGTGGCGCGCGCCGCCGCCACCATCGGCGTGGTTTCCGTCCAGGTCGCGGCCGAGGAGATGGCGGGGGTCAACGACCGCGAGCAACTGGTCACGGCGGAAAGGATCCTCGTCGCCCGCATCGTCAAGGAGCATGGCAAGGTCGCCACCTTCCGCGCCCCGCGCCACGTCTATGTCGAGGCCACCGTGACCATCGAGCCCGACGCCGAGATCGGCCGCAACGTGGTGCTGCGCGGGCGCACCCATGTCGGCGCCTTTGCGCGTATCGACGACGGGGTCATCCTGACCAACGCGGTGGTCGGGCGGGGCGCGCATGTGTTGCCCTACTGCGTGGTGACCGACGCGCTCATCGGCGAGGGCGCCAAGGTCGGCCCCTTCGCGCATCTACGGCCCGGCACCGAGCTCGGCCCCGACGTGCACGTGGGCAACTTCGTCGAGACCAAGAAGACCCGCCTCGGGCGTGGCAGCAAGGCCAACCACCTGACCTATCTGGGTGATACCATCGTCGGCGAGAAGGTGAACGTGGGCGCCGGCACCATCACCTGCAACTACAACGGCTACGAAAAACAGCAGACCATCATCGAGGACGGCGCCTTCATCGGCTCGGACACGCAGCTCGTGGCGCCGGTGCGCGTGGGCAAGCGCGCGGTGGTGGCGGCCGGCGCCACCATCATCGAGGACGTGCGGCCGGGCGTGCTGGCCATCTCGCGGGTTCCCTGCAAGCAGATCGACGGCTACGCCGACCGCCTGGCCGCGCGCTACCCGAGCAAGAAGCCAGGCTGACCCGCCGGGAAGGAACCCATGCCCACGACGGTGAAGGAATTCTTCGACAAGCGCGTGCCCGAGGCGCTGGCCGCCAACCCCGGCCGGACCAAGGATGTCGCCGCCATCTATCTGTTCAAGATCAGCGGCGACGAGGGCGGTACCTGGACCGCGGACTTGCAAGTCACACCGCCCGTGTGCACTCCCGGCGCGACCGGCGAGCCCGGCTGCACCATCGAGGTTTCGGACCAGGACTTCTGCGCCCTGGTCGACGGCGGCGCGCAGGCCGCCATGCAGATCCTCCTGGCCGGCCGCCTCAAGGTGACCGGCAACCCCGCCCTCATCGCCAAGCTGATGAGCGTCCTGCAGATGGGAAGCTAAGTGCACAGAGCGCGGACGAGAGCACGGAGACGGAAGTAAAAGAGTCCCCGGATACTGTGGTACTCAAAGCCGCTTCGTGACGATGAGGAAATCCTCGACGAGCTTGCCGCCGATGAGGTGCTCTTGCACGATGCGCTCGAGCACGGGCGGGTCGCACGAGTGGTACCAGGCGCCCTCGGGATAGACGACGACGATGGGGCCGCCCTGGCAGATGCGCAGGCAATTGGCCTTGGTGCGTAGCACGCCGCCCTTTTCCGACAGTCCCAACTCCTTGAGACGCCTCTTCAAGAAATCCCACGCTGCGATGCCGCGGGCCTTGTCGCAACACTTGGGCACGGTTTGATCGCAGCAGAGGAAGATGTGCCTACG
The DNA here is from genome assembly GCA_017881285.1 of Pseudomonadota bacterium. Taxonomy (GTDB): domain Bacteria; phylum Myxococcota_A; class Polyangia; order Fen-1088; family Fen-1088; genus Fen-1118. Next base: position 4,143 of record JADGRD010000146.1, read on the forward strand.
CGCGTCCGCCACGCCATTGGCTCTGGCGATGGAGCGCTGTTGTTCGAGATCGTTGGCAGGCACGGCGTCGCTAGTCTACGGCGCGAGCGGCCGCGACGCCATGGCCACCGCGCGAACCTGTCGGCAGGTGATCAGCGTTTCCCCGCGCGGATCTTGTCGGCCATCTGGCCAGGAACGGGCCAGCCGGGAACGCGGCGGCTCGCCTCTTCCAGATGGCGAAGAGCGCCGTCCCGGTCGCCGGCCGCCAGCTCCAGCTCGGCCAGGTTGACGAGCGGCGTGGGCGTCTGGGGGAAGGCGGCGGCGGTGGCCAGGTTCAAGCTGCGATCATCACTCCAGTCGGGCCAGCGAACCAGGGTGCGCACGCCGAAGAGAACCAGCAAGAGGGCCGCGCCCACGAGGGCCGGAACGGGCATGCGGCCACGCGCCCACACAAACACGGTCCCCACGACCAGCGCCAGACCCACCGACGGCAGGTAAAGAAAGCGCTCGGCGGCCACGTTGAGCATGGGAACCAAGTGCATGACCGGCAGGATGCCGAGTCCGATGAAGGCCAGACCCACGGCCGCGCCGGGCGCCCGCCGGCGGAGGAGCCACGGCGCCACCGCCAAGCCGCCCGCCAGAAGCGCGCCGCGCACGACATCGGCCGACAGCTCCGCCGAGGGTGTGATGATGAACCAGTCGTAGAATGAACAGAGACGAATGGGCGCGACCAGCAACTCGGCATACAGCCCCACCACACGCAGAATGGTCATGGCCACCACGCCCCGGCCGGCGCCTGCGAAGTAGGTCAGACCGGAACCGGTGACGATGGCCGAGCGCGCGGCCAGCACCAGCACTGACGCCAGCAGCATAGGACCCACCGAGCGCAGCAGCAGGCGCCTCCGGCCGGCAAGCGGCGTCAGGAGTACCCAGGCAGCGGCCAGCAGCGGGACCACGACCGCTTCCTCCTTGGCCAGCCCGGCCAGCCCGCTCGCGAACGCGGCCAGCGCCACCCACCGGCGGTTGTTCTCCCCGTCATCGAAGGTACGCCCAAGCGCCCACAGCGCCGCCAGGCCGAGCAGCCCGGCCAGCAGCGTGGTCTGGTAGCAGATCGCCGCGATGGCCTCGGTGTGCACGGGGTGAACCGCGAAGACCAGCCCGGCCAGCAAGGCTGGCGCGGACCTGCCCAGAATGCGCCTGGCCAGCAGCGCCGTCAAAGCGGCGGCCGCCGCGTGCATGAGGATGCTGATGAGGTGCCAGCCCACGGGCGCAAGGCCGAAGACCGCGTACTCGACCGCGTACAGGGTGGAGGTCAGCGGCCGGTAGTAGGCGGCGTTGACGGCCACGTGCCCGGCCGGGCCTGCGCCGCCGCCCCAGGGCTTGACGAAGAAACCCGGCACCTCGCCCAGGCTGCGGATGGAGCTGTTGTTCACCACCAGGTACGCGTCGTCGATGACGAACCCGCCGCGCAGCACGGGCAAGCAGACCAGCAGCGCCGCCAGGGCAGACAAGCCGGCAACACGACGGGCGGTCATCCGGTCACGATAGCACGCACCCTTCCCGGTCGACATTCTCGGCCGCGCCGCTACCAGCGCACGGAAGCCAGGAAGCGCTCGGTGGCCGCCCCGTCGCAGCTCATGGCTGGCCTGCGCAGCACCAGGCAACGACCCAACCGGCCCAGTCGGTCGAAGCCGGGCAGGTTCATCACGCGCCCTTGCGCATCCGAACAGGCCAGCGCGTAGTTGGTGAAGGCCTCCGCCTCCGGCAAGAGTGGCCCCATGCTCATGGGCACGGCCCGGTGCAGGTAGGTGTAGCCTCCGGTCGTCGCCAGGCGGGCCGAGCCCGCGGCCCCACCTTGGGGGTAGATGACCAGGCCGCACAGATCGTCGTGCCGGCCGATCTCGGCGAGCGCGCGATCGAGATCGGCGCGAAAATTCCACGGACTTTCCACGGTTTCTGGCTGGCCCGCGAAGATGCCAAGGCTGGCGAAGGTCAGACCGGCGGCCCGGCTGGCCGAGGCGCCACCCCACAGTGCGAGCAGGACCGCGGTCACCGCCGCGGCCATGCCCCGCCGGGAGCGCAACCGGTCCAGAAGAGCATCGGCGCCGCAGCCGAGCGCACAGAAGCTCACCATGATCGCGGGCAAGACGAAACGTAGTTGCTTGTTTTCGGTCAGCGAGTGGGCGACGAGCACGGTGCCACCCACGGCGACCAGCAGGCGCCAGGCGCGCGGGCCGGCCAGGGGCAGAAGCAGGAACCACAGCGCGCCCAGGCCCAGCGCCGCGGGCACTTCGACGGCATAGAACCAGGCGGGCATGGCGCCGAAGCGGCCGGCCGCGCCCTGCATGACATTGGCGTCGAGATAGGCAAACAGCGAATGAAAGGGCACGCCCCAGGTCAGTGCATCGAGCAGGCCCACGCCGAGAAACGGCACCGCCGCCCCCGCTAGAAGGTCAGGCAGCTCCCGCGCGCGCCGTTCGCCCAGGAGAAAGAGCGCGGCGCCGACCGCCACCAGCCCATCCTGGTAGCGAAAGGCGAAGGCCAGGCCCAGCAGCGCGCCGGTCAGAACGGTACGGATACGTCGGCCGCGATCAGGGGCCGGCTCGAGCAGGCGCGCCAGTGCCCACAGCGCGAAGGTGACCGAGAAGGCGTGGTTGAAAGCCCGCGGCGCCAGCAGAACGAGAAAGTACCAGGATGCGACCAGCACCGCGGCCAGCAGGCCCGCCCGCACCGAGCGCAGCGCGCGCCCGATGCGAAAGCAGAACCACGGCCAGGTGGCGGCGATGAGCGCATTGAAGACGCGCACCGGCGGCAGGTAGCCCTCGGGGGTGTCGAGCCCAAGCCGCTTGAGAATGCCCAGCAGGACTACGTATACGCCCGCGGTCGTCCACGGGCGCGCGCCGCTGCCGAATTCCCACGAACGAAAACCCACCCCGTAGACCACGCCGTGCGCGACCTCCAGGCTCTGATGAATCTCGTCGGGGTGGAAGATGCCGGCGGCGCCCCACGCGTAGGCGAGCCGAAGACTGGCGCCAGCGGCCAGCACCAGCAGCAGGAGTGCGGTGGTGCGGCGCTGGCTTCCGGCCGCGGACGACTCCGCAGAATCCGCTTGGGCCCGTAGGGTCATGCGCACGACCATACTACGTCGCCGCGGCCAGAATCGTAAGCGCCCCGCACGGTCGCGCGTGGTTGTCTGGTACGATGCCCAAACGAGGCGGCGGCGATAGGCCACTTCCCCGGGCAGGCCAGCATGAGCGACGGACAAATCGCGGATTCACCGGGCGAGGGTTCGCCCCGGCGCTTGGTGCGCATGAGCGAGCGACAGAGCGTGTTGCTGGTGCTCGCCGGGCTGGGCGCAGTGGCCGCCCTGCTGCTGGTGCCGGGCGTATTCACCATCGACGAGAATCACGCCCTGGCCTGGCTGGTCTCGTTGCGCTCGGGCCGGCTGTCCCTGCCCGGCACGGACGGCCTGCCCCGCTCGGCCGAGTTGCTCTTCTTCGATCCCGTTGCGCGCTCGCGTGCCGGGGCACCCATCACCTCGCTGGTACCGCCGCTCTATGCCTTGTTCGCGCTGCCCTTCTCGCTCGCCGGCTGGACCGGTCTCTTCCTTCTCAACCTGGCTGCCTGGCTGGTCACCATTGGCCTTTTGCGCGCGGCCGCCCGCCGCGCGGGGGCCTCGCAACCCGCGGCCTGGATCGGTGCGATGGCCTTCGGGCTCGGCGGCTTCTCGCTCGAGTACGCCGTGGGCAT
>JADGRD010000147.1 GCA_017881285.1 Pseudomonadota bacterium
GCGCGTTCCGGCCCTGCCGCTCCCGGCTCCCGCCGTGCCGTTGCCGGCCCCGGTCGTTACGTTCGACGCTCGGGCCGTGGCGCCGGCGGCGCGGCCATCCACGTCCTTCCCAATCCGCGGCACGCCACTGGCCACGTCGTCCACGCCCTTCTTGATGCCTGGCACTCCACTTCCGGCGCCGTCCGCGCCCTTCGCGCTTCCGGCTGCCGCGCCCGGCTCGCTGCCGCCGTCCGGTGGCCTACCCACCCCGCTCCCCGTGAGCGTGGCCCCGTTCGGGACCGCCGTGTCGTCAGCGCTGTCCGCCGACATCAAGTTGAGCCCTCGTGGCATCGCTGGTCTCTTCCAGCGGCAGCCAGGGCTCAAGTACGTGGTCGCCGTCCTGGCCATCGTGGCGCTGATCATCTTGCTCGGCATGGTCATCCTGCGCGGCGAGCGTGAAACGCGTTCCGAAACCGCCGCCCTGGCGCAGTCCGAGCCACCCCAGGCCACGGAGCCCAAGCTGGCCGCCGCCGAGATCCCGGCCCCGCCACCCGCACAAGAGAGGCCGGCGCCGGTCAGGCAGCCGAGCGAGCCGTCGAGTCGCAAGTCCTTCTCCGGGAAATCCGTTCATCGCGGGGGCCACGCGGCCGAGCGGCCGGCCAAGGAGAAGGCGCCCGCCGGTCCCCCGCGCCTCAACGGCGCGCGCCCCAACCCCTTCGACGAGGCGAAGTCCGTTTCGCAGTCGCTGATCACCGCGGTCGTGCGCAACCCGGCGAACCAGTCCGCCTTGAAGTCGTGTTATGAGCGAGCGCTCAAGATGGACAACCACCTGACCAGTGGACGCATCGACGTGACCGTGTCGATTGGCACGTCGGGCGCGGTTCAGCGCGTGGTCATCAATGCGCCGTCGAGCTTCATCCTGGTCGAGCCCTGCATCAAGGGCGCGGTCAAGCGCTGGGTGTTCCCGCCCAACACGGAAGAGTACGCGACCAATTTCCCGCTCATCATGCAGGGCGGAATGTAATCGGCGAGGATGTCGCTAGACTTGCGCCGATGTCGCGTTCCCGCCATCCCTATGCCGCGTTTCTGGCGCAGGTGCAGAAGCCATCGCGCTATACCGGCGGCGAGTACGGCGAGCGGCCCGTCGACCTCGCGGCCGCGCGGGCGCGCGTGTGCCTGGCCTTTCCCGACGCCTACGAGATCGGCATGTCTCACCTGGGGACGAAGATCCTCTATGCGCTACTCAACCAGGCCGAGGGCATCGCCTGCGAGCGCGTGTTCGCGCCCTGGCCCGACATGGAGGAAGAGCTGCGCGGTCGCGCGCTGCCGCTCTTGACGCTGGAGACGGGGAGCCGGCTCTCCACATTCGACGTCGTCGGATTCTCCTTGCAGTACGAGCTGAACTACACCTCGGTCCTCAACATTCTCGATCTGGGCGGGGTTGCCCTGCGGGCTTCGGGGAGAAACGACGGCGACCCGCTGGTGCTGGCCGGCGGCCCGGTGGCCACGCACCCCGAGCCGCTGGCACCGTTCGTCGACGCCTTCTTCATCGGCGAGGCCGAGGAGCTCTTGCCGTCGCTGTGCCTGGAGGCGGCCGAACACCGCCGCGCGAAGCTGCCGCGGCTGGAGGTGCTGGCTCGGCTGGCGAGTCGCTATCCGCTGTATGTGCCGGCGCTCTATGCGACCCGCCACGATCCCGTGACCGGATTCACGATCGTTGGCGATGCCGTCGACGCTCGGGTGCCCGCCCGCGTCCGCCGCGTCTGGGTCAAGGACATCAATCGCTTCCCCTTCCCCGACGACTCGCCGCTGCCGCACAGCGAGGCCGTCTTCGACCGCATGGCCGTCGAGATCGCGCGCGGCTGCACCGAGGGCTGCCGTTTTTGTCAGGCGGGCATCATCTACCGGCCAGTGCGCGAGCGCGACCCGGTTGCGGTCATCGACGCACTCGCGGGGGGAATACGCAAGGGCGGCTACGACGCGACTTCGCTGGCGTCGCTCTCGCCGGCTGACTACTCGTGCGTGACGCCGCTGGTTCGTCGGGCCATGGCCAGACTGCGCGACGAGAAGGCGTCGCTCGCGGTGTCGTCGTTGCGCGCCTACGGTCTCGACGAGGAATTGCTGGCCGATCTGGCCGCGGGCGGGATCACGGGGCTGACCTTCTCGCCGGAGGCGGGCACGCAGCGCATGCGCGACGTGGTCAGCAAGAACGTGACCGAGGCCGACATCCTGGAATCCGCGCATCGCGTGTTCTCGCGCGGGCACCAGCGCATGAAGCTGTACTTCATGATCGGCCTGCCCACCGAGACCGACGCCGACATCATTGGCATCGTCGAGACCACCGCGCGCGTGCAGGAGATCGGCCGGCGGTATCTGCGCTCGGCGCGGGTCGCGGCCGCGGTATCGACCTTCGTGCCCAAGCCGCACACGCCGTTTCAGTGGGCGGGCATGGACAGCCGCGAGGAGACCAGGAGAAAGCACGCGCTTCTCGTCGAGCACGCGCGCCGGCTGCGCGTGGATCTGCGCATGCACGAGAACGTGCAGTCGCACTTGGAAGGGATTTTCGCGCGTGGGGATCGCGCCTGCGCGGACCTGCTCGAACGCGCATTTCGGCTCGGCTGCCGGTTCGACGGCTGGAACGAGGTGCTGCGCGCCGACCTGTGGGAGCAGGCCATCGCGGAAGAGCAAGCCGCGCACGGCTTCGATCCCGAGCGTTACCTTGGCACCATTCCCGAAGAGGCTCGGCTGCCGTGGGACCACATCGACGTGGGCGTCGAGGACGGTTACCTGCGCAAGGAGCTGCGCATGGCCATGCAGCACCGGGCGTCGCCCCCCTGTGGCAAGCCGGCCGGCCAGCTTCTGCATCCCGCGAGCGTCGCGGAAGCCGAAGCCGCGGCAGAGCGCAAGCTGGTGTGCTACGACTGCGGCGTCGCCTGCGATCTCGACGGGATCAAGCGCGAGCGCCTCTTCTTCCTGCGCCGGATGAACGCGTGGGCGCCACCCCCGCCACACCCCAGCCGCCGTCGCGAGGAAAAGGGTGGGGCAAAAGCCCGGCCCTCCCCCCGGCCGGCGACCGACACCCAGCAAGGCGAGCCGTCACGCTTTCGCCTGCGCTACAGCAAGCTCGGCCCCGCGGCGTTTCTCGCGCACCTGGATCTGGTGCGCCATCTGCCGCGCGCGTTCCGGCGCGCCGGTCTCGAGATCTACTATTCGAAGGGATTTCACCCCAAGCCGGGGCTGTCGTTCGGGCCGGCCCTAGGCCTGGGGATTCCTTCGCTCGGCGAATGGCTGGATGTGAAACTGGTCGAGAATCTGACGGCCGAGGAGATCCTGCGCCGCCTGCGGCTGGTATCCCCGCCCGGTATCGAGTTCCTCGCCGCCGAAGCTCTGGCTGACGGCGACCCGCCGCTCGGCCGCGTGATCACCGAGGCGTGCTACGCAGTCCGGCTGCCCGAGGGGCTTTCCGCCAGCACGGCGGCATCACGGTGGAGCGCCGGCGAGCCACTGCTCGCCACCCGCCGCGAGCGCACCGACAGCCGTCGCCCCGACCGCGGAAATTCGGTGGATGTACGCAAGAGCATTGTGCTTGCGAGAACGGCTGCGGCGGAGGAGCGCAGAATTCTCGCTGAGAAGCTCGGCTGGCCAGAGGAGGAGCGAGTGCTTGCCTTTAGCCTGGCAGTCAGCGCCCAGGGTAGCGCCCGCCCCGTCGAGGTGATCGAGGCCTTCTTCGGCGAAGGCGCGGCGGAGGTGTGTGAGATCGTGAGGACAGGCCTGGGACCGGTCGGCGTGCGTTGAAAGACAGATTCTCTGCGGGTGTAGATTGGCAGCCTGAGAAAATCGTCTGACAAGGCGAGCGCGAGGCAAGCGGGCGTGACCCGAAATGCCCACTTGACACATTCGCGCAGGTCGGGCGTTATCGCCCTTGCCGAAACCTCACGGCAGGAGACACGCGGACATGATGCTTCGCCCAGCGCCGCCCGAAAGCAACTTGGTCGAACGTTCCGAGATCCTGGACAGCGTCGGCATGGCCCGCGTGTTGCGGCGGGTGGCCTTCGAGATCGTCGAGCGCAACGGCCAGGACGCCTACTTCGTCGGCATTCGCACCGGCGGCGCCCTGCTGGCCGAGCGCATGGTCAAGCTCCTGGTCGAGGGCGGCGAGAAGCGGCCCGACCTCGGCGCCATCGACATCACGCTCTACCGCGACGACGTGTTCCACGGCCTGCCCAAGCCCGAGATCGGACCGACCGAACTCAAGAAGAGCATCGACGGTCGCGTGGTGGTGCTCATCGACGATGTCCTCAACACCGGGCGCACCGTGCGTGCCGGCATGGACGTACTCCTCGACTACGGCCGGCCGCGCTTGATCCAGCTCGCGGTGCTGGTCGATCGTGGCCGGCGCGAGCTGCCCATTCAACCCGACTTCGTGGGCGTGCGCCTGCAAACCACGGCCGAGCACTCGGTGCGCGTCATGCTGAGCGAGCGGGGCGAGACCGACCGCGTGGTGCTGCGCGAAAGGAGCGGCTCATGACCGGAGCGCATGCATTCTCGCACAAGCACCTCCTGGGCATGGAGCACTTGAGCGCCGAGGAAATCACCACCATCCTCGATCTTGGCGAGAACTTCCTGGAGATCGCGAATCGCTCTATCAAGAAGGTGCCCACCCTGCGCGGCAAGACGGTCATCAACCTCTTCCTCGAGCCGTCGACGCGCACTCGCACGTCGTTCGAGATCGCGGCCAAGCGCCTGTCCGCCGACGGGGTGAACTTCACGGCCGCCTCCTCCTCGACGACCAAGGGCGAGACGCTCATCGACACCGCGACCAATCTGGATGCCATGAGCCCGGACATCGTGGTAATTCGCCACGCGCAGGCCGGCTCGCCCCTGCTTCTCACCAAGCACATCAAGGCCGCCGTGGTGAATGCCGGCGACGGGCAGCACGAACATCCCACGCAGGCCCTGCTCGACGCCTCGACTATCCGCGCCCACAAGGGGAAGATCGAGGGTCTGACCGTGGTCATCTGCGGCGACATCGACCACAGCCGCGTGGCCCGCTCGAACATCTTCGCGTTGCGTAAGTTGGGCGCGCGCGTGCGCGTGGCCGGCCCGCGCTCGCTGCTCCCGCTCGGCATCGAGAGCCTGGGGGTCGAGGCCTTCGACCGCGTGGAACCCGCGCTGGAAGGCGCGGACGTCGTGATGATGTTGCGCATCCAGCTCGAGCGCAAAGCCGGCGGGCGCTTCCCCAACACGCGTGAATACGCGCGCCTCTTCGGCCTCAACGCGCGCCGCCTGGCCCTCGCCAAGCCCGATGCCATCGTCATGCACCCCGGGCCGATGAACCGCGGCGTGGAGATCTCTCCCGAGGTGGCCGACGGCCCGCGCTCGGTGATCCTGGACCAGGTCGCGCGCGGCGTGGCCATTCGTATGGCCGTTCTGTACTTGCTCGGTGGCGGCAGCGATGCGGTGGAGTAGTCGAAGTTCTGCCGTAGCCGCCGATGGTCGTGGTCGTGGTGGTGGCCGGCAGGGGAAGTCCTTGACACCTTCGCTCGCCCAATCGTATGTGAGGAGCGTTTCTCATGGCTGACATTCTTCTACGCGGTGGCCGCGTCATCGATCCCGCGCGCAACTTCGAGGCAAGCGCGGAGGTGCTCTTGCAGGACGGGAAGGTCGCCCGCGTCGAGCCCGGCATCGCGCCGCCTGCGGGCGCGCGGGTCATTGACTGCAAGGGCCTGTGGGTCGTGCCTGGGCTCATCGACATGCACACGCACCTGCGCGAGCCCGGCCAGGAATACAAAGAGAACATCGAGACGGGCACGGCCGCCGCAGCCGCGGGCGGATTCACCGCGGTGTGCGCCATGCCCAACACGGTGCCGCCCAACGACAACCGCGCGGTCACCGAACTGATCGTCCGCCGCGCTCGCGAGGCCGGAGTCGTGCGGGTGTATCCCATCGGCTGCATCACGCAAGGCCAGAAGGGCGAGAACCTAGCCGAGATGGGCGAGTTGCAGGAAGCCGGCTGCGTCGCGGTCTCCGACGATGGCAAGTGCGTGATGAACAGCGAGGTCATGCGCCGGGCGCTGGAGTACGCGCGCGGCCTGGGCCTGCCCGTGATCCAGCACGCGGAGGACACCAATCTCACGGCGGGCGGCCCCGCGCACGAGGGCGCGGCCTCCACGCGCATCGGGCTGCGCGGTCAGCCTGCCGCCGCGGAATCGGCGATGGTGGCGCGCGATCTCGAACTGGTCGTGCTCACCGGCGCCCGTTACCACGTGGCGCACGCAAGTTGCGCCGAGACCGTGCGCCTGGTTCGCGACGCCAAACGCCGCGGGCTGCCCGTGACGGCCGAGGTGACCCCGCACCACCTCACCCTGACCGACGAGGCCTGCGCCGGCTACGACACCTCGACGCGCGTGAACCCACCTCTACGCAGCGACAAGGACGTGGCGGCCGTGCGCGAGGCGCTGGCTGACGGCACCCTCGACGCCGTGGCCACCGATCACGCGCCTCATTCGCCAGTGGAGAAGGACGTCGAGTTCGAGCAGGCGGCGTCGGGCATGATCGGGCTCGAGACCGCGCTCGCGCTTTGCCTCGAACTGGTCGATGCCAAGATCCTGACTCCCGCCCTGCTGGTCACGCGCATGTCGGTCGCGCCGGCCAAAATCCTGGGCTTGCCCGGCGGCACGCTCGCGCCCGGCTCGGCCGCCGACGTGACGGTCATCGATCCCCAGGCCGCGTGGACCTGCGATCCCAGCCGCCTGCGTTCGCGCTCGCGCAACACGCCTTTCGGCGGGCGCGCCATGCACGGGCAAGCTATGCTGACCATCGTGGCTGGCAACATCGTATTCGCGCAGGAGAAACCCGTTGGCTGACGACCCAGGGAATCTCTCGCTCGCGCTCCTGGCATTGGAAGACGGCAGCATCTATCGGGGCGTGGGCTTCGGCGCGGCGGCGGAGCAGGCGGGCGAGCTGGTCTTCAACACCGCCATCACCGGCTACCAGGAGATCCTCACCGACCCATCCTACCGCGGGCAGATCGTGATGATGACCGCGCCCGAGATCGGCAACGTCGGGGTCAACGCCGAGGACTTCGAGTCGGCGCACCCGTTCTGCGCGGGCTTCGTGGTGCGTAACCTCTCGCCCCGCGTGTCGAACTGGCGCGCCGAGGGCGACCTGGGCTCCTTCATGGCCAGGTACGGCGTGGCCGGGATCGCGGGCATCGACACCCGCGCCATCACGCGGCGCCTGCGCATCGGGGGCGCGCAACGAGCGATCGTCACGCGCCAGGTGAACGATCCAGCGGCCGCGGTCGCGCGCGCGCGCCGGCATCCATCGCTCGAGGGTCGCGATCTGGTCAAGGAAGTGACCTCGGCGAAGCCCTACGCGTGGAACGAGGGTCTGTGGAAGACGCCGGGCACCGAGCGCAACGATGTGCCCGTCCGCCATCGCGTGGTGGCCTATGACTTTGGCATCAAGCGCGGCATCCTGCGCCGCCTGCGCCATGCCGGCTGTGCCGTCTCGGTCGTGCCGGCGCAAACTCCAGCGAAGGTCTTGCTGGGGGAAAGACCGGACGGCATCTTCCTGTCCAACGGCCCCGGCGATCCCGCCGCAGTCGAGTACGCCGTCACGGCCGCGGCCGAGCTCTGCCAAACCGGCAAGCCCGTCTTCGGCATTTGCCTCGGCCACCAGATCCTGGGGCTCGCCTTGAGGGGAAAGACCTACAAGCTCAAGTTCGGCCACCACGGCGCCAACCATCCCGTGATGGATCTGACCACGCGCAAGGTGGAAATCACCTCGCAGAACCATGGCTTCGCCGTCGACGTCGATTCCTTGGCCGGCAAGGCCGTGCTGACCCA
>JADGRD010000148.1 GCA_017881285.1 Pseudomonadota bacterium
CCCGCGAGGAGTGCCGCCGGGCAGAGCCCGTCGTCACTCACGCGATTGTGAACCGGACCCTGGGAGGGTCCCGTAGGCCCCCCGCGAAGAGTGACGCCGGGCAGAGCCCGTCGTCACTCACGCGATTGTGAACCGGACCCTGCAGGGTCCCGTAGGCCCCCCCCGAGGAGTGCCGCCGGGCAAAGCCCGTCGTCACTCACGCGATTGTGAACCGGACCCTGGGAGGGTCCCGTAGGCCCCCCGCGAGGAGTGCCGCCGGGCAAAGCCCGTCGTCACTCACGCGATTGGCGGCGCGTGGCCAGCACAACTTGCCCAGGACGCGTGCTAAATCCGTTGCGGAGCAGCGATGGACTGACCTAGAGTCGCCCTGGCCCGGCTAGGAGTCGGTCGCTGACCAATGCCCAACCTTTCCCTTGGCGAGCGAGTCGTTCGAAACACGTGGCGCCTGGCGCCCAAGCGGCTCATTTCCCGAGTCATCGGCTGGGGCGCCCGCCGCAAACTGCCACGTCCGTTCCAGACCTCGGTCCTGCGCGCGTACGCGAAGGCCTATCGGCTGGAACCGGGCGAGGCCGAGCATCCCCTCGACCGGTACGGAAGCTTGCAGGACTTCTTCACGCGGCGTCTCGGCCCCGGGTTGCGTCCCTTGCCCGCCGACGAGAGCCTGGTGGTCGCGCCTTCAGACGGAACCATCTGTGATGCCGGCCTCGCCACCGCCGGCAAGCTGCTCGAAGCCAAGGGCTCGCTCTTCACGCTTCGCGATCTTCTGGCGGACGACACGCTGGCGGCGGGCCTGGCCGGCGGGCCCTACGTCGTCATCTACCTGTCGCCGCGCCACTATCACCGCGTGCACTTCCCCATGAGCGGCAGGGTGCTTTGCTGGAGCCACATCCCGGGCAAGCTCTTTCCGGTCGGTAGCCGGAGCGTCAGGCGCGAACCCGGCCTGTTCGCGCGCAACGAACGATTCGTGACGGTCATCGAGGGGCCGGCCGGCCGCTGCGCGGTCGTCATGGTGGCGGCCGTGGGGGTCGGCCACATCACCGCCAGCTACGACGCCGAGGTGGCCACCCACGCAGGCGGCTTCGCCACCGGTACCGTGCGTCGCAGAACCTTCGACTCGCCGCCAGCCGTCGAGCGCGGTCAAGAACTAGGGATCTTCAACCTCGGCTCAACAACCGTTACAATCTTCGAGCCTGGCCGTGTCGAGCTGCGCGAGCTGGTTTCCAATGCCGAAGTCAAGATGGGAGTTCCCGTTGGTCGTATCCTTCCCGGATAGGTCTGCGGTCGACTGTTGCGCTCATGGATGACAAGCCCAACACGCCCCATGCTCCTGTCACAGCGCCCTCACCCGATCGACCGACGGTGAACGAGGCAAGCTCCCAGCCGGGAACCGAGGTCGCGCCCGAGCACGATACGACGCTGAAGTGGATTGTCCCTGGGCCGGCCGAGGCACTACGGACGCCACCACCCAAGATCGAGTTCAAGCGCGAACGGGCCGCCCCCACGCTGCCCCCGCCGCCTAAGAAGACAACGCCGCCTGCTCTCGGCCCCGCAGCCAACAGGACTGCAACCTCCCCGCCGAAGAAGACGGAGCCGAAGGGACCGCTGACCCCGCCGCCCGAACGGTTGAAAGGCCCACCTACCCCGCCGCCCAAGCCGACCCAAGGCCAGGCGACCCCGCCGCCCGAACGGTTGAAAGGCCCACCCACCCCACCGCCCAAGCCGACCCAAGGCCAGGCGACCCCGCCGCCCGAACTGTCGAAAGGCCCACCCACCCCACCGCCCAAGCCGATCCAAGGCCCGGCGACCCGGCCGCCCGAGCTCTCGAAGGGTCCCCCGACCCCGCCGCCCAAGGCTTCTCAGAAAGCCGAACCGGCACCGCGGGCGCTCTCCGTGACCGAGGCGCCACGCAGTTCCGCCCTGACCGCCAAGCCTTCCTTGGGCGCAAGCGAGCCAAAGGGCGCTACGCCCACCGAATTCGTCGTCCCCGATTCGATCCCGGAACCCGACCACGTGCCTCCCTTGACCGAAGGGCTGGGCGCGGCGCCAGTCGCCATCTTACCCGGCCCGCCCGGCAGCGATTCCGAACTGTCTGGCGATGCCGTGGAGTTGATCTCCGCCACGGCCGACGATGGCGGTTCGCTACCGGCCCAGCCGTCCACGGTGGATCAGGACAAGACACCCCGCGATGGCGTCGAGATCGGCACGACTCTCGCCGCGCCGGAGCCGCCAGCGGCCGCGGAGCCTCGCGAAGTCGATCCCGAGGTCGTCGAAATGATGGAGTCCGCCGAGCACCAGACGGCTCCCGCTCCCGCTCCGCCCGCCGGAAAACCCCGCACGCCCACGCCTCCGCACATTCGGCCGGACGGCCCAGCCGTGACGCCCCCCCCGGTGCCGCCCGAGGTCGCCGCCGCTCACGCGATGTCGCCCCCGCCCGCCCCAGCGATCGCGGCGGCGCTCTTCGAGGAATTCCAGACCCCTACTGTCGGGGGAGAGCAAATCCCCGAAGCGCTCGCGCGTCGTTCACTTCAGAAACGTTCGAAGCCTTGGTACGAGGAGGTCTTCGACGAGGACTTCCTGAGAACCCTGCCCTTCACGACCCCGGCGCAGACCAAGCGCGAGGTAGATTTCATCCGCGATGCGCTCGCGCCGCCCAAGGGCAGCGAAGTCCTCGATGTCGCCTGCGGTTACGGCCGCCATGCGCTGGAACTGGCGCAGCAGGGGTTCCGCCTGACGGGGCTCGACCTCTCGCTGCCGCTGCTCATTCGGGCCGCGGACGATGCCCAGCGACGCAGGCTCGCGGTCAACTTCGTCCACGCCGACATGCGGGAGATGAGCTTCAACGGACAGTTCGACGCCGCCTACTGCGTGCTGTCCTCATTCGGCTACTTCGACGAGGAGACGAACCTGCGCGTCGCCACCGCCATCTGCCGCGCGCTCAAACCGGGTGGGCGTTTCCTGCTCGATATCCTCAACCGTGACTACATCGTCGGGGATCTGCCGAGCCGGGTGTGGTGGGAGGGCGATGGCTGCGTGGTCCTCGAAGAGGTCGATCTCAACTACCACACCAGCCGCGTACTGGTCCGCCGGTCGGTGGTGTTTGGCAACGGCCGCCAGAGCGAGCAGGAGATCTCCCTGCGCGCCTACAGCCTGCACGAGGTGGGCAAGCTGCTGCGCCAGGCGGGGCTCCGAGTTCTGCAGGTTTCGGGAGGCCTGGCCACGAAGTCCAGATTCTTCGGTGCTGCCTCGCGGAACATCATCGCCGTGTGCGAGCGGCCGGTGGGTTAGCCCAAGTCCTCCGTTGCACATGCATCGCGCCACGAGGCGTGACCTGCGTCACAGCTCGGCGCGTCCTTCGCAAACGGTAGGAAGCCGCCGATGGTACCAACCAGACAGGTACGAACGGTTAGTCGTAGCAGGAAGTGCGCACTATTCGAACGGTACCAAGAGATTGCGCGCCTCACACAACCGATTGCGCCAACGAAGCATCAAAGTGTAAGGCGAGAACAAAGGAAGACCAGGAATATTCGTTCCTCCCGGTGGGTATGTTAGGAAGGCTGGCTTCAGAATAGAGCGGCAACGCGGAAATGGTACGCCTGATGCAACGAATAGCAGCGAAGATGAAGACCAAGAAACACCGTCCACCCCGCGGTGGACACCGGCGAAAGCCGGAGCGGCGCGTCGCTCCAGCCGTGCCTGCCGTTCGCCCTGCCAACGACACGGTTGCTGACCTCGATTTTGCCGCTGATCCCGGCGTTGAACCCGATTTCGCGCCCTCCGCCGTTGCGGAGATCGACGCGGTCGTCGAATCCCTGGCTGCGGTGGAACCCGAAGCCGAGGAGGTTACGCTGACGGAGGTCCTGGCCACCACCACCACCAGCGAGGACGCCGAACCGGCGGAGGAACTGCCGGACGCTCCCGACGAGGGTGACGACGGCGATACGGAAGCGGCTGTGGAACCGGAAGGCGAAGACGAGCAGCCCGCCGCAATCCTCGCGAGCCCGAGGTCGGATGAACCGCAGAGCTTCCTCGCCATGTATTTCCGCGACATGGCCGAGCTTTCCGTGCTCAAGCCCGAACAGGAGTTCGAGACCGCCCGGCACATCGAGGAACTGGAGCTTGGGCTCTGGCAAGCGTTGCTTGGCTATGCGTCTTGGGCCGCGCACCTAATCCTCACGGTCGAGGCCGCGATGGGCAGCACGCTGCCGGACTTCAGGACTTACCGCGCGCTCGCCGAGCGAACCACGCGCCGGTGCACCAGCGTGGACAAGCGGAAACTGGCAAAGCTCATCGTCAGCCTGTCGGGCCAGATCAAGGAGCTCGACATCGACCGCGTTTTCGTCGACGCGGCCTTGACCGAGTTGCAGCGTCTGAGCGCTGCCGCCCGCATGAAGCGGCCGATCGAGGGGCTGCGGTTCGGCACCGCCACCAAGTCGTTTCAGGAATTCGCCGTCACCATCACAAAGAAGTCCAGCATCGTCAAGCGCGCGAAGAACGAGTTCGTGAAGGCGAATCTGCGTCTGGTGGTTTCCATCGCTCGCAGGTTCAACCACGGCCGCCTGCCGCTTCCCGACCTGATTCAGGAGGGCAACATCGGCCTGATGAAGGCCGTCGAGCGCTACGACTACCGCCGGGGCTTCCGCTTTTCGACCTACGCGAGCTGGTGGATCCGCCACGCCATCAGCCGGGCCTTGGCTGACAAAGGCCGCGCAGTACGCCTGCCGGTGCACATGATCGATGCCTATCATCGTATCGCGAAGTCCGAACGTGAATTGCAGTCGAAACTGGAACGCCCGGCGACCACCGAGGAAATCGCCTCGGTGACCGGCATCGAGGCCGAGAAGTTGGAGAAGATGCGCACCTTCCTGGCCGACAATCCGGTGTCGCTCGACCGCTCGATCTCCGAGGACGACGGCCGCCGGCTCATCGACGTGCTCGTCGATCCCAACGAGGGGCCAAGCCCGCCCGAACAGATGATGAGCAGCGAGACGCAGCAGGAAATGATCAAGCTGCTGGGGGTGCTCAAGCCCATCGAGGCGGACATCCTGCGCAAGCGGTTCGGTCTCATCAACGACCACGAACGCACGCTCAAAGAGATCGGGGACGAGTACCGGCTGTCGCGCGAACGTGTACGTCAGTTGCAGGAACAAGCGCTGGGCAAGATGCGCAAGGCGATGGCCAAGCGCGAAATACTATAAAAGTGGGAACCCTGGGAGGGTTCCCAACCCCTCCCGCGCTCTGGCGGAACCGCGACGGGGCGCGGCCACAGGCCGCGCGGGGCAGGGCGGGTTGGGTGTGGTCCCGAGTGCCGACGAAGCCTGCGGGCGAAGCCCGGCTTCGCCTACGCGATTGAATCAGGAACCCTGGGAGGGAACCCTTTTCAAGGTGTTCGCGGGGCCAATTCTAAAACCTTTCCCCGACGGTTCGTCATTGCCCAGATGTATGGAGGTAGGATCGGAAGGATGAACAGGGAGGAACAGAGGACCGGAGGGAACAAGGGTTGGGTCCACGCGGCGGCGTAGCCCGGACCCAGGTGACGGTGGACCTCGATGCCAGCCGCGATGATCTGTCCCAGCCCATTCTGCCTCTGTTTCTCTGTTCCTCCCTGTTCCATCTCCGGATCTTCGGCGAACAGGCCCGCGCTGGCAGGACCCGCCACGCCGAAGCGGGCGGGTCGCCGAGCCAAAGACCTTGAAAGGGCTGCCCTCAAAGGGTTCCGCTCCTCCCGCGATGGACTTCGGCGAGCTCAGCTCGCCTTCGTCCACGCAGTTGGCCGCTGGCTGTGGCGCCGCTGCGCTCCGGTGCTCACATACCGCAATATGCTCCGCTCCGGTGCTCGCGCCGCCTGCGCCATCGGGCCGACTTGTCGGCCGGCACTCGAAGGCGAAGGTCGCATGACTTCATCGCAAACTCGGCTTTCGCTTCGCAATCGTCTCAGGATTCGTTTTGCTTGCGCGCCAGGATCTCCTCGATGCGGGTGCGCAGGTCGCCGTCGCGTAGGGTGACGGTGACCTGGTCGCCGGGCGCGAGGCCTTGCCGGCTCGACAGCACGGCACCGTCGGGGCCGCGGGTGAGGCTATAGCCGCGCTCGAGGATCTTGAGCGGCGAGAGCGCGTCGAGCTTGTTCGCCAGCGCATCGAAGGCGCGGCGGCGGTGGCCGAGGAGCAGGGAGCTGGCCTGGCCGAGGCGGCGTTCGAGCAGGCCAAGTGCCGTTCGTTGATCGGCGATGCGGCGCTGGGGGTGGGCGCGCAGGAGGCGTCCCTCGGCGATTTGCAGATCCTTGCGGCGGCGGGCGATGGCGCCGTCCAGGGCGCGGCCGGCGCGATCCACGCAGTCGTCGAGGCCCTGTCGGCGCTCATCGATGAGCCGGCGCGGATCGCCCAGTCGCGCGGCCGCACGCTCGAGGGCCAGTCGCCGCGTCCCGACCTGGCCGAGCAGACCGCGCCCAAGGCGGCCGGCGAGCACGCGCACCTCGGCGAGCAACTCGGCCGCGACGGGCACCGCCATCTCCGCGGCGGCGGACGGGGTGGGCGCGCGTACGTCGGCGACGAAGTCCGCGATCGTGAAATCCGTTTCGTGTCCCACCGCTGAAATGGTCGGCAGCGGGCAGGCCGCGATGGTCCGCGCCAGCGCCTCGTCGTTGAAGGCCCACAGGTCCTCCAGGGAGCCGCCGCCGCGGGCGATGATGATGACGTCAACGTCGGGCGCCTTGCACAGCGCGACCACGGCGGCGGCGATCGACGCGGCCGCGCCCTCGCCCTGCACCGGGGTCGGCGCCAGCAGGATGGGAACCGGAAAGCGCCGGTGGGCGACGCGCACGATGTCGCGAAGCACCGCCCCCTGTCGCGAAGTCACCACGCCGATCCGGCGCGGCAGGAAGGGCAGGGGGCGCTTGCGGTCCTTGTCGAACAAGCCCTCGGCGAGCAGCTTCTGCTTGAGCGCCTCGAAGGCCAGGGCCAGCGCGCCAGCGCCCGCCGGCTCGATGGCGGCAACCTGAAGCTGGAAGCGGCCGCGGCCTTCGTAAATGGTCAGCTTGCCCCGGCAGCGCACGAGTTGCCCGTCCGCCAAGCGAAACTTGAGCCGGCTGGCGTCGCGAGCGTACATCACACAGTCGAGCTGGGCCTCGGTGTCCTTGAGGGTGAAGTAGAGATGCCCATTTGCCGACCGCTTGCTCCCCGACACCTCGCCCTCGACCCGCACATCGCCGAAGCGCGCCTCCAGGGTCTGGCGGGCCTTGCGCACCAACTCCGCGACGGCGAGCACGGGAGTCTCTTCGGACGGAGACGGCTTGGGCGTCTCGGATGCGGCGGGCGGCGTAGGCGGAACGGTGGTGAAGCCTTGCTCGAAGGAAAGCTGCGGGCTGGCCTTGGCCGCTTCATCTTCGCCCTCGCGGCGGCGCCGTCCCTCGGCAGGTCCGCCAGGCGGTTGGGCTCGGCGCGGGCTCACCTGGCGCCTCGCGTGGCGGCGCGTTCGTAGTCGGCGGCGTCCTTGCGCATGCGTTGGAGGTCGGCGCTGGCGCCGCGCTGCAACTGCTCCGCGCGGCTGGCGAGACCCGAGAAGCCCCATCCCCAGTACCGGCTGTGCGCCTTGCGATACACGAGCGCGCCCGCGGCGGTGGCCATCTCGCTGGTCTCGCCCGTTGGCGAGAGCTCGGGCAAGCGCGGGCCCGCCGCCGCGACGAGGGCCTGCGACGATGTCCACTCTGCGGGCGAAAGCATCCGGGCGAAGAGGGTCTTGGCGTTCTCACTGGTGGCGCCTGGCTCGAAACGCGCGAGCAGGCGGGCGCGTTCCGGGCCTTCGGGTACCACGCTTTGCGTGATGTCG